>JBDKUJ010000030.1:0-2040 GCA_039679665.1 Rectinema sp.
GCGCTGACCTCCATGGCATGCGGATTTCGCGCCCAGGCCCTCCGGGCCACCCCGCCCATCGTATCCCAAGGCATGGCCATTCGGATGACGCAGTCGATGCGCTCCGACCCGTCCAGTACCAGACCGAACCCGCCATTGATCGACTTGCCGATCCCGACGCCGCCGCCGTTGTGGAGCGCGATGAGACTCATCCCCCGCGCGGCGTTGCCCGCGAAGCATTGAGTAGCCATGTCGGCCATCACGTTGGAGCCGTCCTTGATATTGCTCGTTTCACGGAAGGGGCTGTCCGTGCCACCCGTGTCGTGATGGTCGCGGCCGAGCATGATGGGCCCGATTTCGCCGTTCCTCACCATTTCGTTGAATCGCAGCGCGATTTTGGTCCTCCCGAGTGCGTCCTGGTAAAGGATACGCGCCTGGGTTCCCACGACGAGAGCGTTTTTTTCCGCATCGCGTATCCACGCCCAGTTATCGCGGTCCTGGCCGCGCCGGTCAGGATCGATACAGTCCATCGCGGCCTTATCCGTGCGACGCAGATCGGCCGGGTCGCCTGAAAGGCAGACCCAGCGGAATGGCCCGTAGCCATAGTCGAAAAGCTCGGGTCCTAGGATGTCCTCGACATAACTTGGAAATATGAAACCGTCCTTGTCGTCGACGCCATTGCGGGAAACCTCGCGCACTCCTGCGTCCCAAACCGCTTTCAGGAAAGCGTTGCCGTAATCGAAAAAATACGTACCGCGCTGCGACAGCGCTTTGATCGCCTCGAAATGTCGCCGCAAGCCTGCGTCCACCAGACGGACGAAGCCCGCATGGTCGTGAGCGAGCATCCTGGTCCTTTCTTCGAAGGAAAGGCCGACCGGGCAGTATCCGCCGTCATAGGGCACATGGCAGCTCGTCTGGTCCGACAGAAGGTCGATATGGATTTCTTCGCGCACCGCGAATTCCAGCAGATCGACAACATTTCCCCGGTATGCGACTGCGATGGGCTTCCCGGCCTTCGCAGCATCGAGCGCGAAACGGAACGCATCGGCGCAGGTGTCGGCCGCACAGCCGACCCAGCCCTGCGAAAGCCGGGTCTGGACGCGGGAAGGATCGACTTCCGCGATGATGGAAGCGGCACCCGCGATGATCGCGGCCTTTCCCTGCGCGCCCGACATGCCGCCCAAGCCCGAGGACACGAACAGCTTCCCGGCCAGATCACTGTCGTGCGGCACCCCCAACTTGAGGCGCCCCGCGTTCAGCAATGTATTGAAGGTACCGTGTACGATCCCCTGCGGGCCTATGTACATCCACCCGCCCGCCGTCATCTGGCCGTAGTTGGCCACGCCTAGGGCTGCCGCTTCGTTGAAGTCCTTTTGGTTGTCGAACATGCCGACCATGAGGCCGTTGGTGATGATCGCGCGCGGCGCATACTGGTGGCTGGCGAATATGCCCAGAGGGTGACCGGATTCGACCACCAGAGTCGAATGGTCGTCCAGGATTTCGAGATACTTGCAGATGAGGCGGTACTGCATCCAGTTCTGGCAGACCTGGCCGGTCTCGCCATAGGTGACCAGCTCGTAGGGGTAAAGCGCAACGTCAAAATCGAGGTTGTTCTCGATCATTACGCGGAATGCCCTGGCTTCGATGCATTTGCCGGGGTAGCGATCTATGGGCAGACCGCGCAGCCGCCCCTGAGGCCGAAAACGATATCCGTAAATCCTTCCCCGTTCGCGAAGTTCATGCAGAAATTCCGGCGCAAGCCGCGCATGCCACTTTTCGGGTATGTAGCGCAGCGCGTTGCGCAGGGCGAGCATCTCTCGCGCTGGCGTCAGATCGGCATCCCGCCTGGGCGCCCTCCGTATGCCCGGATCAAATACCGGATCAGGCGGCAATTCGTCCATATCGAGACGCACCGAAAGGGGGCGGGATTCATTCATTGAAAATCTCCTTTGCGGAAATAGTATACATCGGTTCTCGGCATCCGCGAACGGGAAGATCGAGTGGGGCTTTACCGAAACATTAAACATAGATATATTCTAATATAAGGAGCTACTAGATGAC
>JBDKUJ010000031.1:0-3393 GCA_039679665.1 Rectinema sp.
TGGCGTCGGGAGCCGAGGTCCTTCTGCTTGACGAACCCACTGCGAGCGCCGATGCCGCTTCGGCGGAACTCGTGCGCAGGGCGTTGCGCGCCGCGGCCGATTCCGGCGTCACTCTTGTTTTCAGCACGCACGACGAAACCCTCGCGCACGGACTCGCGACGCGGCGGATTGAATTTTCGGGAGGCGTAATCGCCTCCGACAGGAGCCTGTGATCATGGATTCCGGATTATTGCACCCCGACGAAGCGCTCAACCTGGTAGTCCGGGCGGGGCGATCCGCGCACGATCCTTCCGCGGTCGAGCGGATCGATCTCCGCGCGGCCCTTGGGCGAACGATTTCCACGCCCGTGTTCGCCTCGGTCGACCAGCCGCCCTTCGACAAGTCGGCCATGGACGGCTTCGCGTGGTCGGCGCACGAATCCGTGCACGGATTCGTGCGGAACTCCCCGGACAGCGTCTTCCGGGTTGTCGATACCATCGCCGCGGGCGAAGGGCGAGAGACGCCGACCGGAGAAGGCGAAGTCGTCCGCATAATGACCGGGGCTCCGATACCTCCCGGAGCCAACGCGGTGCAACGGGTGGAGTGGACCGAAAATGCGGGCAGGGCCGGGGACGGCGTCGAGCTTGTGCGTTTCACCGCCCGCGAAACGATATCCAACGTGATCCGGCGCGGCGAAAACCAGAAGGCGGGAGAGCTCCTCTTGGGTCCGCGCATCCTCCATCCGCAGGATATCGGTCTTCTGGCTTCTTCGGGATACGCGTATGTCGATGCCGCATTGCGGCCCAAAGTGGGAATCGTGTCGACGGGAGACGAGCTGGCGGCGCCCGGCTCTCCTCTCGGGCCTTTCCATATTTATGATTCCAACGGACCGACCCTGTGCGCACAGGCGCAGGACTCCGGCTGCGATGTGCGATTCTATGGCGCGTTCCCGGACGACGAACCGGCTCTGACGGAAGCGCTCGGAAAGGCGCTCGGCGAGAACGATGTAGTGCTCGTGTCGGGCGGCGTCTCGATGGGGGAATTCGATTTTGTGCCCAAAATACTGGCGGACCTCGGTGTGAGGCGCGTTTTTCACAGAGTCGCGATGCGCCCCGGCAAGCCGACCTGGTTCGGGACCAGGGGCGGCAAGGCGGTGTTCGGGCTGCCGGGCAATCCTGTCTCCACTTTCGTGAATTTTGAATTCCTGGTGAAAGCGCACCTTGCCGCCCGCATGGGGATTGAGCGGCATGTTCCGACCCTGCGCGCGAAACTTGCCGTTCCGCTTGCGAGAAAAGGATCGGACAGGGTCGAATTCCTGCCCGCGGTTTTCGAAAACGATGAAACGGGGCTCGCCGTCAGACCGCTGCGCTATCACGGTTCGTCGATGCTGTCGGTGCTCGCCGAAGCGCAGGGCCTCCTCAGGATGGAAATCGGCACGGGACGGATCGAGGCGGGAGGGATCGTCGATGTTAGACTCGTTCGGGCGTGATATCGGCTATCTGCGGATTTCGGTCACCGACCGCTGCAATCTGCGCTGTGTGTACTGCATGCCTGCGGAGGGCGTGCGCCTGATGCGTCACGAGGAAATCCTGAGCTACGAGGAAATATACCTGGTCGCGAAAGCCGCGGTCGGCCTGGGATTCAGGAAAATAAGGCTGACGGGAGGCGAGCCCCTCGCGCGCAAAGGGCTTCCCGAACTTGTCGCGATGCTCGCTTCGATAGAAAGCCTCGAAACCCTCGCGATGACCACCAACGGTACGCTCCTCGCTCCGGTCGCGAAAGGGCTCGCCGAGCGCGGACTCGATTCCGTGAACATATCTCTCGATACGCTGGATCCGGAACGGTATCGCAGGATCACGAGAGGAGGGCGGATCGAGGACGCGATCGCGGGAATACAGGCCGCCCTGGATGCGGGTCTCCCGGTGAAACTGAATGTCGTTGCGTTGGGCGATTCGATGGAAAAAGATTTCGACGAAATGCGACGTTATGCGGCCCGAGTGGGAGCTTCCGTGCAGTTCATCGCGCAATACAGGCTTGACGAGGAGAAGCGGGACGGAGTCGGATTCGACCGGCCGCCGAAATGCGCTTCCTGCGACAGGCTGCGCCTGCTCGCCGACGGAAGCTTGCGTCCCTGTCTGCACGGCAATGTTTCGGTGCGCGTGGATTTCGCCGATATCGAAGGGAGCATCCGCAGAGCGGTGGCGCTGAAGCCTGTCCGCGGACACGTCTGCGACGGCCTCGAAGTGGGCCAGATTGGGGGCTGAATATGGAACGAATGCTGAGCCATGTCGACGAAGCGGGAAAAGCCAGGATGGTGGACGTTTCGGCGAAACCGCGCGTAAAGCGTACGGCCCGCGCCGAAGGTTTCATCGAGCTTGCGCCTGATACGGTGGCGCTTGTCAGGGCGAACGGACTCGCCAAGGGCGATGTCCTCGCGACGGCCAGGATCGCGGGCATAATGGGCGCCAAACGCTGCGCGGAATTGATTCCCCTCTGCCACAATGTCGAGATCGAGCATATCGAAGTATCCTTCGATCTTCGCGACGACGGCGTGCGTATCGAGGCGAGGTCCGTGTGCACCGACAAGACTGGCATCGAAATGGAAGCGCTCGCCGCGGTTTCGGTCGCGGCGCTCACGATTTACGATATGTGCAAAGCGGTGGACAAGACGATGACGATCCGGAACATCCACCTTCTGGAAAAGACCAAGGAGATCGCATGACGGTAAAAATCGCCGGTGAAGGCGTGTTCGACGTGGTGTCGCTCAACGTGTCGGAGAAGACGGGTGTGCGGAAAAAGCCTGTGCCGGCCTTTACTCTTGAAAAGGGCAGGGGGGTGGCGGGTGATGCGCATTGCGGCCTTCTCGAGGATCGCCAGGTTTCCCTGCTTGCGGTCGAAGAAATCGAAGGCGCTTCCGAAGCCATGAAAAAGGGCGGTTGTGCCAAAGCTCTGCCCGGTGAAGGACTGAAGCCCGGCGATTTCGCGGAGAACATCACTACGCGCGGCATCGAACTGCATCTTCTGCCGGTGGGAACCCGGATCGAACTCGGGACTGCGATTCTGGAAGTGTCGCGCATCGGCAAAGAATGCCATGCCGCCTGCGAAATCAGGCGTCTGGTCGGCGATTGCGTGATGCCGCGGAAAGGCATTTTCGTGCGTGTCCTTGAAGGCGGGGAGGTTCGCGTTGAAGATCGCGGTCATTACAGTTTCTGACAGGGCTTCCGCGGGCGTCTATGCGGACCGGTCGGGCCCGGCGATCGAAGAAGCCCTCAAGACCGCGCTGCCTGAAGCCTCGATCGAGCGGGAAATAGTTCCCGACGGCGAGGAATCGGTGCTCGCGGCTTTGGGCAGACATCCTGAAGCCGACTGGATTCTGACCACCGGCGGGACCGGACCGGCTCCGCGCGACCGGAC
>JBDKUJ010000032.1:0-8027 GCA_039679665.1 Rectinema sp.
TGGGCAAGCCGTGATGCCATGGTCGGTTTCCGTTCCGCGGCGACGACATTGGGGCCGACTTCCGCAATGATCCGTTCCGCCATGGCCGCGGACAAACCATCGTGAGGTGTGCCTGCGGAGTCCATACAGTCGATGGGATTCTTTTCCGCGGCTTCCAGCATTTTCCGCATATCCGCCGTCACCGGCGCGGTTTTCACTTTTTCCACAAGAGCCTCCTGGATGGAGTCTGTGGCGGTCTTCAGCCGAGGTACAGTCTGTCGCGCAGAAGCAGACCGTCGAATGCACGTGCGATCAGAGAAGGATAGCGATCGGCCGTCATGTCGGCTTTATGGTCGAGCACGCTGAGTACGAGCGAATTCATCAGAACCTGGAACATGAAGATGTCGTTGAGGATGTCCTGCCTGTTGGGCAAAGCGGAAATGCGGGACAGGAGTGCTTTGCTTACGCCGTGATATCGGTCGGCGATGGTTTCATCGAGCGGAAGCGGGCTGAACGCGGATGTGAACAGAAAGCGGTAGAGGTTCGGCCGCGCCATTCCGAAATCGAGCATATGGTCGGCCAATACCAGATATACACGGAGCGGGTTATCCGCCGCGCAACAGGCGTCGATTTTTTCCTGCAACCCCGCCCAGAGTTCATCGAATCCTTTTTTGATGATTCCTTTCAGGATGGCGTCGCGATTTTTGTAGTAATTGTAGAGGGTCATCGGCGAGATCCGGAGCCTGGACGCGATTCTGCGGGTGGAGACTTCCTTATAACCTAATTCTTCGATGATTTCCATCGCGGCGTCTATGACGACCGAAACATCGTTGATTTTCTTCTCTCTGCCCAACGTAATGCCTCGTGCTGCAATATTCCCGACTTATCAGGCGGCGGTCAAGATGGCAGTACGTTCACGAAGGCAGCGCGTTCACGATGCTCAACGCAACGAACCCCTTTCCCACGGCGGCGAAATCAGAACCGTCGGCGTGCGGATGCCCGGGCGGCAGCTCTTTCAGCATATACAGCATACTCCCGTCCGTCGCGGAGATCCTTTCGACCATGTTCCGGTAACGGGCGCCTCCGGGGGGCGACCATACTCCCCGCAGGTTCCCTGAAGTCGAGGAAGGCGCGTTTATGTTGAGAAAACAGCCTGGGGCGCAGGCCGCGGCCAACATATCCAGATTGTTTGCGATGAACGATACGGCCGCGCCATACTCGAGCGGGTCGTTCTCGCTGGCGCAGGACACTGCGATTCCCCGTATGCCCGACATGGCGGCCTGCCGCGCCGCGCCGCAGGTCCCCGAATACACGATGTCGTAGCCGAGGTTGGGGCCGCGGTTGACGCCCGACACGACAAGATCGATGGATCCTTCGACGATACGGAGCACGGCCAGGAGGACGCAATCGACGGGCGTGCCGGAACAGGAAAAGCGGCGCGGCGCGATTTGCCGCACGGTAGTTGGCCCTTTTATCGTTTTGGCATGGGAAACCGCCGAGCGTTCCGATTCCGGCGCGACCACCCATAGTTCGTGCCGCGGCTCGCCCGCGGCGTCGCGGATGGATTCGAGTCTTGTGATCAGGGCGCGCAGTCCGGGCGCTTCGATGCCGTCATCGTTGGTGAGAAGTATACGCATGAATCAAACTATCCCCGGGAGGATATCGAACGACAGGCCGAGCGGAACCGGGCGTTCGGCGCCTCTCCCCGAATCGGGATAGCGGTCCGAGAGACGCAGCCGCCTGTCGCCGTCGACGCAGATCTGCGCCGAGCCGCCTCCGTCCAGGTTGATGAGATTGTCCAGGTTCAGGCTCGAACATGCTTCGGCGAATTCGGCGAGCGAAGCGCCGCAGCTGTCGAGACCCGGCGTGTAGGAGACTTTGCTTCTGCCTTCGACCCAGAGTACGACCGGGAGGCCGTCTTTCGAGCCCAGTCCGATTCGGGCCGCTCTGCCTTTTTCCCAGTCGAGCGGAAATACGGTCGGAGGGAAAGCGGGGCCTTCGCCCGCGAAGAAGGGCGAGCCGAAGCCCTGCACCGCGGCGCCGTCGACGACCATGGCGGGGCCCACCTGTACCGCGAAGCGCAGTTCTTCCATGCCTCCGTATGTCACGGTAAGGGCGGAAGGCGAGTAACCCGGTGCGGCTCGCAGGGCGAGTCCGCCTTCGGGTATATCCATGCCGCCTCCAGCCTTCGAGCCGACTATCCTGCGGCCGACAATGGCGAGATCGATGCCGGCGCCTTCCGGTGTTTTGCCGTACGCGGGGCGGCAGAAAAATTCTGCGTTCGAACCGTGCCGGAATGCGTCGTTTCCGATATGTACGGAAAGGTCCCTGATATCGGGTCGGGCGATCCGGCTTACGCTCTGTCCGTCGACGAGCAAAGCTTCCCTGTCGAAGAGCGGCGGCAGTATTACCTCGCCTTTCTGGACGAGCAGGCCGAAAGGATTGCCCATGACGTCCCACACGGTGGCGCAATCGGTGGTTTCTATCTGGAAAAAATGCGAGTTGAAAACGATCCGGCCTCTGCTGAGCGCCCGGAGCGAACCCATGCCGCGGTAGATCGGCAGGAAATGCGCCGGTCCTCCATGCACATCGACGATGGCCGCGGCGGCGGAATCCCTGAGCGCGCGCCAGAATCGGCGGTACTCCGGATCGCGCAACGCGAAATCCTTGCCTTCATCGGTCATGCCGCCTTCGCTGTACAGGCGGTTGAGCCAGTACCGGACTCTGCAATCGCGATCGAATATGCGGCCGTGCGGCGTTTCGACGGGGAAAGGATCTTCCAGTTCTTCCGGAAGGGAAATGAGGACGACCCTCCCGGAATCCGGTTTGCCCGGCAATATATTGAATCTGAAAAGGCGTTCGATTTCGCGGAAGATCGCTGCATCGGTTCTGCCCTGCACGGGCGCGATTCCGTCCCATGAGCCCGGATGGACGATTTCCATCACGGTTTTTTCTCCGTCGGGTCTGGGAACCTGGATAATGGCCGACCGCGGATGTCTGGCGCGAGCGGTCGGTGGACGATCGTAGCGGGTCTCGGAACGACCCTCAGGACGACCCCCGGAGCGGCAATCCGGATTGTGGCCGGCGGAACTCATCCTTTTATCCCCGAACTTACGGTGCTTTCGATGATGTAGCGCTGGAGGAACACGTACATAAGGAGGAGCGGCAGTACGCCGAGCACGCTTCCCGCCAGCAGAAGATTCCATTTGGCGGAATATTGCGACTGGAATTGCGTCAGCGCCATCGTCACCGTCTGCAATTTGTCCCCTGAAATGTAGAGCATGGGCCGGAGCAGGTCGTTCCAGCTGTTCATGAACGCGATGATGAAAAGCGTAGCTGCCTGCGAAGCGCTCTGCGGAAGATAGATTTTCGCGTACATGGCGAAAGGGCCGGCGCCGTCGATGATGCCCGCATCCGCGAGCGACGGCGGAATATTTTCGTAAAATTCCTTGAACATGAAGGTGCCGAAAGACCCGACAAGCACCGAAGGCACGATGAGCGGAAGATAGGAATCGAGCCATCCCAATTTCATCATGACGAAAAATTCGGGAATTATCGTGACCTGCACGGGAACCATCATGGTCAGGAGGATCGCGGAGAAAATCAGATTCTTTCCGCGGAATTTCATCAGCGCGAACACGAAGCCCGCGAGCGAGCAAGTCACCACCTGGCCCAGCGCCGACAGGCCGGAAATTACGAGACTGTTCAGCGAATAGCGGGCGAAGTGGAATTCCCTGAGGACTGTCGCGTAATTTTCCCACATGCGCGGCGTTCCCAAAAGGTCGGGCAGGAGTGAAGGCGGGCTTTTGAAGATGTTCGATTCGCTGTTGAAGGAATTCAGGAGCATCCAAATGAAGGGGAATGCCATGGCGAAGGCCGAGAGGATGAGCAGACCATAGCAGAGGATCCGTAGCGCGCGTTTCATGTCCGCCTACCTCAATATTGGGTTCGCACCCAGTGCTTTTTCACGTAGAAATTCAGCAGGGTCGCGAGACCGACGATGGCCATCAGGATATACGCGACGGCGGAGGAATATCCCATGCGGTAATGCACGAAGGCATTGAGATACACGTCGTACACGAGCGTATTCGTCGCGTTCTGGGGACCTCCCCGCGTCATTGCGTATATCAGCTCGAAATTCTTGAATGAATCGATCAGCGCGACGGTGAATACGAAAAAAGTGGTGGGCGAGAGCATCGGCAGAGTGACGCGGAAGAAAGTCTGGCGCGGATTAGCTCCATCCACGATCGCCGCTTCCTTGACCGACAGGGGAATGTCCTGCAAACCCGCGAGAAAGATCATCATGTAGTAGCCGGCCATTTTCCACACCTGGATGAAGGCGACCGTCGGAAGCGCCCATGCGGGATCGCCCAGCCAATAGGGCGGTTTTATGCCCACGGCTTCCAGGAGCAGATTGATGGCGCCATAGCGCGGGCTCAACATCCATGACCAGACTATGCCGACCGCCACCGCGGAAGTGACGACCGGCAGGTAGTAGCAGGCTCTGAAAAAATTGCTCCCGCGCATTTTCCGGTTTACGAGGACTGCGAGCGCCAGTCCGAGAACCATGACGCCGACAACGTAGATAAGCGAGAAAAACAGGGTGTTTTCGACGACCTGGAGGAACGCGGGATCGGCAAAGGCTTCCTTGTAGTTTTCCAGGCCGACGAATTCCGGATTGCGCAGAAGATTCCAGTCGGTAAAGCTCAAGTACAGCGATCCGCCGATCGGCACGATCCTGAAAACGATCAGTCCCAGCAGTGTGGGTGCGAGAAGAATCCAAGGTGCGAGCGGCCCGTACCACCGCAATCCGCGTTTCGCCATACACCGAACTCCCTGTCGGACAGACGGCCGGCTTGCGCCGGCCGTTCCTGTCACTTGTAATAGCGCTGGAGAATCTTGTTGACGTTCTTGTCGGCGGTTTTCATGCCTTCGTCGAAGCTCATCGCTCCGTCGATTATGCCGTCGATGACGCCGTTGAAGCCAAGGTTTTCGGCCGCGCCGTAGCCGCGCCACTCGGACCAGCCGAGGGTATAGGAGGTCTTGAAGGTCTTGGCGGCCTGTTTGATCAGGAGATCCTTGTTCGCGGGCATGAGTCCCTTGTCCATGAAGGCGGGGGATTCGGTGAGGCTCTTGTAGGTGGGGATCTTTCCGGCCATGTACATCTTCATGTCGAGCCCTTCGCCCGAAATGAATTTGGCGAATTTCCACGCGGCATCGGCGTTTTTGGTGAAGGGGGAAATGGCGAAGTAATCGGGCCAGCCGTTCACGTATTTGCGGTTTCCGCTCGGGCCTGCGGGAATTTCGGCGATGCCCCAGCGCATTTTCTTGTCGGCCACGGTGCGGTTATTGTCGATGTTCCATGAACCGTCGACCCACATCGCCGAGACGCCCTGCGGGAAAATATCCTGCTGGCGATAGGCGCTCATAGCCATTTTGGAGGGCGCGGACTTGTCTTTGAGGACTAGGTCGGTGAGGAAGCGCATGGCTTCGATCGCCTTGGCATCGGGTTTGTAGGCCATGGTCGTCCGGTCGATGAGATCGCCGTCATTGGCGAAAACCCAGGGCTCGACGTGGGCGTAGCGTCCGTAGAACCAGAAGCCCCACTGGTCGGTCTTGCCGTCTTTGTTCGTGTCGACGGTGAGTTTTTTCGCCGCGGTGCGGAAGTCTTCCCAGGTCCATTTGTCGGTCGGGTAGGCGAGTCCCGCCTTGTCGAACATGTCCATGTTGTAGAAAAGGACAGTGGTGACGAGCGCGAAAGGTACGGCTACGTATTTTCCGGTACCGGCGATTTCCTTGCCGGCGTCGAATACCGACATGTAATAGTCGTTCTTGTCGAAGGACTTTTCGATGTACGGTCCGAGGTCGAGGAGGAGTTTTTCCTTGGCCCATTCCTCGATGTATCCGGAACTCATTTCGAATACGTCAGGGAGTTTCTTCTGGTTCGCGAGCAGTCTGATCTTGGTCCAGTATTCCGAGGTGCTCATAGTGCTCAACTCGACTTTTACGCCGGGATTGGCCGCTTGGAATTTCTGGATGATGGCTTCGTTCTGGGCTTTCAGTTCGACGTCCCAGGACCACCATTGCAGGGTGACGTCTTCGGCGGCCGCTCCGACTGTGGCGAAGACGATCATCAACAATGCCAGGAAGGGCATTTTTCCGTTTCGCATTCCTGTCTCCTTATGGCGAGATGGGAATTATCCTACCATTGTTTGGAGTTCTGTCAATCCAAATGTGTCAATATTTAATTGTTTATACATTAAGTGTTGCTTCGGGACTTTTCGACAGCCGTATCGGGAGGATTGCGCTCCGATAGTGTTTCAATTGCCGGGTCAGGAAGCGACGCTTCCAGCGTCGCTGGAAGCCGATAAAGCCGTCCGGCAGCTGCTCTCGCGCCGGATGAGTTCACCCTTGGGCGGGGCGTAGACCGGAAGCGGCCCTCCGTCGAGGAGGCTCCGGATCGATGCCATCGCGAACCTGCCCGGATAGGTCCAGTCGAAGCGGCAGGTAGTGAGGGTGGGTTTGCCCTTGGCGGTGCGGCGGGGTCCGTCGAAACCATAGACG
Source organism: Rectinema sp. (assembly GCA_039679665.1). Taxonomy (GTDB): domain Bacteria; phylum Spirochaetota; class Spirochaetia; order Treponematales; family Rectinemataceae; genus JBDKUJ01. The sequence continues at coordinate 6,544 of JBDKUJ010000032.1, forward strand.
GCGATTTTGCCGGGCACGGCGATATCGTTTTCGGAGAGATACTGAAGGACTCCGCGTGCGCGCAGGTCGGTCGAGCATACGATGCAGTCGAGCGCGGGATTGCGGGCGAGGAGGTCCATGCAGGAGCGGTAGGCCTCTTTGAGGCTGGCGCCGCACTCGACGATCGCATCCGGTTTCATGACGGGATGTCCGGCGGCGGTGAATACGCCATTCATGGCGTCTATCCGTCCGCCGTGAGTGAAGCCGACGTAGCCGGTTGTCGAATAGCCGTATTCGACGATATCGGCCGCGACTTTTGCGAAGCCGTCGAGGATGTCGATGTTGTAGCTCATCTGGACGAAAGGTTTTTCGATCTGTTTCCTTACGGAAGCCTGCACATACGGCCAGAGGATGAATCCATCGTAATCATCGTTGCAGGAAAGAGAAAAATAGTCTTCGGATATGAGTTCGGTGGTGATGTTGTTGGGGAGGTTGCTCTCCATGATTCCGTTGATCACTTCGAGGTGGTTGGTCCAGGCGTATTCCCAGATGTTGTTGGTGAAGAAATCGACTTCGGACAGAATGACGCCGATTCTGTATTTCTTCAGTCGTACAAGGTAGTCCGGGTTCAGGAATGTACCCCTGCCCGCGACGCGGACAATGAGATTTTCCTGCACAAGTCTGTCGAGGGCGATCCGGACGGTTCCGCGCGACACGCCATGACGTGCGGCTATTTCGATTTCCGTGGGCAGGCAATCGGAAGGACCGAAACCGGTCGTAAACCAGTCTTTGAGCGCCGAATATAGTTGGTGCTGAAGCGGAAGCGGGCTGTTTCGGTCTACTTGCACGGGAGCCTTCCTGGGCGAATGCGACGCGGCGCGTCTTCATTGCAGAGTACCGCGGCCGATCGGAAGACGGCAAGTGCGCTCCCGGCGCTACGGCAGGAATATCGACAATGCCCAGACGATGGCCGCCGCGGCTGTCAGAATGGCGATACCTTTGCGGCGGGTGGCCGTCTCGCCGGGAGCGCCGGCGGGAGTCGCCGGCGACAAAGGCACCGAAGGTGCAAAACTGGTCGAAGCGGTCGAAGCGGTTGAAGGCACCGAAGGTGCAGTTTCCCGTGCGGCGCTTTCCCACACGCGCAGCATCAGATCGTCGGCGTCCATGGCCAGCGTAGCGGGACGGATCTTTCCTTTGTATTCGATGATCCGGTCGTAATAGGTGAACGCGGCTGCCACTATCCGTCCGATCCGGCCGGGGAGCCTGAGGCCGGACATGATCGACGCCTTGGAAAGCATCATGAGACCTTCGAACGTAAGGGCTTTTTCGATGCCTTCGAAAAGGGCACCCTGCGTGAGCCTGAAACCGGACACCGTCGCGAGGACGCGCCCGGATGGAACGATAAGATTTGCCAGCACAATACCGAGCGAAACCGAAAGCGTAGTGACGAGCGAAAAGCGCTTGCCGCTCGCCCATGCCGCCAGAGCGAAAACGACGAGCAACGC
>JBDKUJ010000033.1:0-3166 GCA_039679665.1 Rectinema sp.
GACTGCCGATGAAGTGCGTATCGTGGCCGAAGATGGTCCCGATGCGGGGAAGACGCTGTACTCTGGGCGCGGAGCGGATCTGCCCGCCGACATGCGGCTGGAGATACCGGTTCCGGGCGCCGCCGAACGGCGCGTGCGCGTGCGGATTGCCGGAAAGGACGGCGTTTCGGAAGCCGCATATTCGGCGGGAACCGGCCCGGGAGAGCGGGGAAAGATACTGCTGCTGGGAACCAGGACGGATCGATCCGCGCTGGACGGCCTTTATGCGGTGACGCGGATGAACCCGGCAGCCGCGGCCGAAGCCGATCTGGCCGCATGGGATCTTGTCGTGATCGACGGTCTTCCGCTGCGCGATATACAGGGCCCCCTCCTGCGCAAACTGGTCGAACGGACCGCTACGCGAAGCGGATCGCTGCTGTTCGTGGGCGATTCGCCGGAATTCGGGAAAAAGGGCGACAACCCCGACCTGGAAGCCATACTCCCCGTACTGCTCGAACCGCGATCGCTCAAGGACGCGCCCGAGATGGCCGTGCTCATCCTCCTCGACCAGTCCGGATCGATGTTCGGCGACAAGCTGGCGCTGGCCAAGCTTACGGGCATCGAAATGCTCAACAATCTGAAACCCGATGACAGGGTGGGAATGCTGCTGTTTTCGGACGAACGGCGCTGGATTCACGCCTTCGAGCCGAACCGGACGATCGAACCGCTGCCGGACCTGGAACCGCTCCATGCGGGTGGAGGAACCGATCTGGGCTCCGCGCTCGCTGAAGGCCTGGGTTCGCTTTCCGGACGCGGCGAAAAGGAACGGCATGTCATCGTTATTTCGGACGGCGTCTCGAAACCCTTCGACGCCGCGTCGATCGCGGCGAAAGCCGCGGCCGCCGATATCAGCATTTCGACGGTGGCCGTAGGACCGGACGCCGACCGCAAGCTCCTGGGCCTTATAGCTTCGAGGTCGGGCGGCAAGGCCTATGCCGTCGATTCGCCCGAGGCGGTGCCTTCGATCGTCTACGAAGACCGCAGGAGCATCGCCCGCCCTTCTTTCGCGACGGGTTCGATTCCGATACTCGCCCTGAACGGCGAAGAAGTGGCGCGCGTCGCGGGCATGACCCAGTACACCGCATCGCGGGAGGCGATAGTCCTTTTTTCGAACGATCTGGGCGATCCTTTCTTCGCGTCGAAGGAATCGGGCGGAAGGGCCGTGCTTTTCTTCGCGAGCGACCTGTACGGGGCCTGGTCGTCCGGTTTTTTCGCAAGCCCTCCCGCACTGCGCGGTTTCGTCGACCGCATCGATCCTCTGGTGTCGCGCACTCAGGCGGAGATGGAAATCATTGAGTTCCGCGGCGCGGCGGAAGCGGTGCTGCGCTCGGACAGTCTGGCCGCACCGCGGATTTCGCTGACAAAAGCCGGCTCGAAAGAACTGTCCGCCGATTTCGTCGAGGCGAGTCCCGGTATCTGGAAAGCGGTCCTGCGGCCGTCGGAAGCGGGAAAATGGCGGCTTTCGCTTTCGGACTCAGGCAGGGGGCTCGATTCCTTCGACATCGTACTCAACGAAGGTTTTTCCGGCCTTCGGGATATTGATGTCGATGCAGCTTCGGCATTCCGCTCCGTCTCTTTCGGTCGGGCGAGGGTACAGTGGCTCTGGCTTCTCATGTTTTTCGCGTCGAGCCTGTGGTGCACGGTGCTCCTGAGGCAAAGGCCGTGAACATGCGGATGCGCGCCGGGCGCCCTTCCGGCCCCCGCTTCGCCGTCTTTTTCGCCGTTCTCGCCCTATCCGTATGCGTGCCGGGACAAGGCGGCATGCTTTCCGCCCTGCCCGCCCTCGACCTGTCCGCTGCCCGGCCTTTTGCCTTCAATGTGCTTGTGCTGAGCGATCCCGGCGGCATGTCGGGCGAAATTTCGCTCGAAGGCCTGCGCTGGAACGGAGATTCGGTTCCTCTGTTTTCGGCCTTCATCCCTGGCCGGCCCGATCGCTATGAAATGGCCGCGTATCTGGACGATTCGCTCCGCGCCGTCGTCTGGACTCTGGACAACGGCGTCGAAAGTGCGCGCGGCGAAGAGGATCTGCCATCCGGGTTCGACCTCGCCGATCCTGAAGCCCTGCACCTTCCCCGTGCGCCCGCGAGGATCAACGCGTCCCTGGCCGCGCCCGAGGTTCTGATCGCGCGATCCGGGGATATCGATGTGCGGGGGATGAGTCTCGTCAGACAGCTGGGTTCGGGGCCATCCGTGTTCGCGGCGATTATGATCGCGCTGCTTTCCGCGGCCGCAGGCGCGCTCGCCGTCGTCGGTCCGCCAGAATCAGCCGGCTCGTCAGCACCGGCCGCCGGGCGCACGGCCTCCCTCCTTCCGGAAAGGGGTGTCGGCCGCCGGCCGGCCAGGAGCATTGCGATTGCCGTCGCCGTACTGGCCGGAGGCATCGTCGCCGTCACCGCTTCGACGCCAAAACCGCGCTTCTACTCGGTGAATTCCGTGAATTCCGCGTTTGCTGCGGACTCGGGGGAGAACTCCCTGAACGCGGCAGGTACGGCAACGATGGAGTTCGGGCGCGAAAAATCGGCGAAGGGCGGTGCGGAACGCTTCGACTATGTGCCCCAAGGCGTTACGGATGCGCACGAAGCGCAAACGCTCCGGCTCGTGGGCCTGTGGACACCGGGAGAGACGACTCTTCCCCTGTCGATCCTCGAAGGAAACGATTTTCCCGTGCACCGATACCGTCTCTCGCCGATTCCGGCGATCGTCGGCGTTCGGGCCGCAAAGAGCGGGCGAAATGGATTCGCCATAGCGCCGGGTGGCTTTATCGCCGGCTGGAGTACGCCGTGAACCGCCCGAACCTTATCCGCGCTTCCGTATCGGCGGTCTGGCCTCTGCTGCCTTTCTGCCTGCTTCTGCTGCTGCATCCCGTTTCGCCGGATGAGGCCGTCCGGCATGCGGTTCTGGCTTCCTTTTTTTCGGGATGGGCTCGTCTGGGATTCCGTGCGGGAGGAGGAAAACCGGTCGTTTCCGGGCGACTTGCGGTTCCGTTGGGGCGACTTGCGGCCGCCCTGCCTCCGTTGCTGTTCGCGCTGGGCTATGCCGGGCACTTGCGCGGCGCCGAACTGGTCCTGCGCGGAGCCGGCGCCTTTCTGATGAGTGCCACCCTGTTCATGTCCGAATCCGCATTGCG
>JBDKUJ010000034.1:0-6771 GCA_039679665.1 Rectinema sp.
ATTTTTCCGGAAAGGCCGGATGCCAGGCCTGCGCGGCGTCGACGGAAATGCAGAACGAGCGGGCAAGCGCCCTGTAAAAATCCTGGGCCGCTGCGCCGGAAGCGATGCAGATCCTCGCCAGCACATCCCGCAGGAAGGAAGAATCGGCGCCCTGCGCGGTCATGGAGCCGACTTCCTCGGCATCCAGAAAGCAGGCGACCTGTCCGTGTTCCGCGGCCGCGGATGCGATAAATGCCTCGGCTACAGCCTGGCAGCCGGCCAGATCGTCAAGCCGCGGACCGTTTACGATGCCTCCGCGGACCGACCCGTTTCCCGCAGCGCCGTTCGAGAGATTCGAAGAACCGAGTACAATGGCCTTTTGCGGTTCGAAGAAATAAAGATCGGCGCCCAGTATGCCGTCCGGATCCATTCCCAGCGACGACGCGGCGAAATCGAGGGCCCAGGAATGCTCGGAACCGGTTCCCGACTTTGCGGCGTCGGGATCGAGCGCATCCACAAGGACCGGCATATGGATGTGCGGATTGTATTCGAAGCCTTTGTTTACTTCCCTGTTGAGATGTATGGCAAGGTTGGGAATGATACCCACGGCATTGCCCGAGCTGTAAAGTCGCACTTCGACGCCGTTCCGGCCTTTCATGGCTATTCTTCCCGCAAGTCCGAGCGGACGGTCCAGCCAGCCCGAAAGGATGGCGCCGCCGTACACTTCGACGGGCGAGCGGATGAGATTGCGCGAAGCCAAAGCCTTTTCGAGGCGCAATTTGAGCCCGGGGCTGTCGGTATGCGCCCCTGCCAGAACGAATCCGCTTTCGCCCGCACTGCGAAGCCCCGGTCTGAATGCGATCAGGGCCGAGCCGCCCCGGCGCACGAAGTACGCGGCGCCGGGTTCGAGATTCCATGTTTCCGTTTCAGAAAGCTCGACGGCGCCGCGCGCCTGGAGGGCAGCGGAAAGATTGTCGGCGGCATGGAATGCCGTGGGCGACGCATCGATAAAATCGCAGAGCGCATGTGTCGCGGCATCGGAGGAAGAGGAAAACGAAGATTCTGTCATATGGATCTCTTCTGACCGTTTTGTCCGGCGGATTCGATCCGTTTCGCCAGGTCGTCGGCTTCGGCATATAGCGCCAGCAGGTCGGAGCGCAGTTCCGTCAGAACCGCCTTGTCACCCTGGTCGCCTGCGCTCATCTCCGTTTCGAGTTCGCGGCTTGCGACCTGCAGCCCCAGACCATTATCGAGGGCGAGGTGTTTCAGGCGCGCCAGCACGCAGAGATCGGCCGCGGAATATACGCGGCGGCCGAATACGTCCTTGCGCGGAGCCAGGAAGGATACTTCCTTTTCCCAGAAACGCAGCGTGGAAGCAGGCAGACCGAGCAGCCGTTCCACTTGCCCCGTGCTGTAGCTGCCCATCACTGTCCGGCTTTTTTCCGGTCCACCCGCGAAGCCTTGAGCTCGAGCATCACCGGAATTTTGTCGAGATCGAATTCCTCCCTGAGCTTGTTGCGCAGGAAGGACTCATAGGAATCGGATACTTTTTCGGGACGAGTCACGAAAAACACGAAGCGCTGGGGGTTGATGCCGGTCTGGACCGCGTAGCGAAGCTTGAAACGGGTATTCGGTCCCACTGGCGGGGGGGTCGTCTCGACCCAATGCGAGACCGCCTTGTTGAGCTTGCCTGTCTCTATTTTCTTGTTGAGCTGCGAATACATCGTAATGACCGTATTCATCAGCTTGTCCAGGCCCGTTCCCTCGCGGGCGGAAACCGGCAGCACGGGACAATAGGCCATCTGCCCGAAGAAGTATCGCAGCTTGTCGCGCGCGGCTTCGAAGGAGTTTTTGACATCGGGCATCGTATCCCACTTGTTCAGGACGAAAATCAGGCCGCGCCCTTCAGTGGAAGCGAAGGCGGCGATTTTTTTGTCCTGATCGGTAAGGCCTTCGGTGGCATCGATCATGAGAATGACGATATCGCAGCGTTCGACGACGGCGATCGACCTTGTTACCGAATAATACTCGACATTGTCGGTAACTTTTTTCTTGCGCCTGATTCCCGCCGTATCGAGGAGGAGAATTCCCCTGCCTTTCCAGGAAAATCGCCCTTCGACAACGTCGCGCGTAGTGCCCGGCACGTCGGAGACGATGCTTTTCTGTTCGCCAAGCAGAAGATTGAGCAGGGTGGACTTGCCTGTATTCGGCTTGCCCATAATGGCGATGCGAATGTCGGATCGTTCTATGTCGACTTCGCGGACGCCCGAAAAATCGAGCTTGCCCGCAATGGCTTCGGTGAGTTCGTCGATGTTCCGGTTGTGTTCCGCGGAAATGAAATGTATCGGCGAATAACCCCAGCGAACATGCGACCAGACGAGAGCATCGCGCTCGGGCGAGTCGGCCTTGTTCACCACCAGAATCAGCTTTTCGGTCCATGGACGGAGCAATGCGGCAAATTCTTCGTCTTCCGGGGTGATCTGTGCGGCATCAACCATGAACACGATGAGATCGGCTTGCGAAATCACGGACAAGGTGCGCGCGACGACAAGTTCGTCCAGCCCTTCCCTTTCGAGTTTGAAACCGCCCGTATCGACCAGTCTGACCCACTTGTCCTCGGTGTCCGCAAGGAGGCATTCGGCGTCGACAGGGTCTCTGGTCACACCGGGTGTGGGGTCGGTTATCGCGCGCCGCTTGCGCAGAAGGCGGTTGTACAGGGTCGATTTGCCGACGTTGGGCCTTCCCACCAATACGACCAAGGGCAGGTTTTCCCGTCTGACGGTCTCGATTACCGGTGCGCGCTCGGCGGCACGCTCGGCGGAGTGGACGGACCTGGCCGAAGCCGCGGCAGGCGCTTTGCCGGCTTTCCCGGTTTTACTCGTTTTGTCGATTGTACCGGTTTTGTCACCGGCCGTTTTGTCACCGGCCGTTCTGCCGGTAGCCTTGGAGGAGCGCGGCGCCGCGTGCTTCGAGGCTTTGGCTTCGGCGCGTTTCAATGACGACGCGTCTTCCGTCTTTTTTACGGTACTGTAGGGTTGTACCCATACAGTATGGCCCTTTTTCTTCGGTACGGAACGGCCTGGTTCGTGCGCTCGTGGACTCATGCTGCTCCTAACCTTTGATCCGCGCCGCCAGGAAAGCGGCGATTTGCGCGGAAGTAGACATTCCCATGGCGGATTCGGCGATGCGTTTCGCCTCGTCGATCCTGATCGATCTGAGACAGCGCTTGACCGGCGGGATGGCCATGGCCGACATGGACATTTCTTCCATGCCCAATCCCGCAAGAAGAACGGCGGCGGCCGGATCGGCGGCCATCTCGCCGCAAATGCCGATACCGATGCCAGCGGCCTTGGCATTGTCGATGGTGATTTTCACGAGCCGCAGTACGGCCGGATTGTAGGGTTCATTCAGATATGCGACCTTTTCGTTTCCCCTGTCCACCGCCATCGTGTACTGGATCAGGTCGTTCGTGCCTATGGAGAAGAAATCGGCGCTCCTGGCGAGGATATCGGAGCAAATGGCCGCCGAAGGCACTTCGACCATTATTCCGGTAGGAACTTTGTCCGGTACGGGATATCCCCGCGACCTGCACTCCCAGCGCGCTTCCTCCAGAAGTCCGCGCGAACGCTCCAGTTCATCGGCCGTCGTGATCATCGGAAACATGATGCGCACGTCGCCGTGCACTGCCGAGCGCAGGATCGCCCTCAGTTGGGTTCTGAACACCTCGGTCCGCGAGAGGCAAAAGCGGATGGCCCTCCATCCGAGGAGAGGGTTCTTTTCGTCTTTGGCGCCGAGTTCGGGGAGGACCTTGTCGCCGCCTATATCGAGCGTGCGGATGGTGACCGGTTTCCCCTGCATCGCCTCGACTACGCTGCGATACGCTCTGTACTGTTCTTCTTCTCCCGGCACATGCCCGCCGAGGAAAAGGAATTCGGAGCGGAACAATCCGACGCCGTCCGCACCGTGTTCAACGACTGCGCGCACTTCTTCGGGCACTTCGATATTGGCTTTGAGGCGAATGGAAGTACCGTCGAGGGTAATCGCCGGAAGCTCGCGAAGCATCAAGTATTCTTTTTCGCGGAGAGCCCTGGCGTTTTTCGCCATCCGCTCACGTTTCAGGGCAGTTTCGTCCGGGTCGACCACCACGACGCCGCGGTCGCCGTCCACGATGACGGGCGTCCCTTCTTTGAGTTCGTTGAAGAAGGGACCAAGACCCAGTACGGCGGGAATTTCGAAGGCACGGGCGAGAATTGCCGCATGGCTCGTCCTGCCGCCCGTTTCGGTAACAATGCCTTTGACCCTGCCGCGGGCCATTCCGATCATGTCGGAAGGCAGAAGGTCACGTGCGACCAGAACTACATCCACGGCGATGTCCGCCAGATTGATGCGTTCCTTGTGCATGAGATGGCCCGTTATCCGGCGCGTCACGTCATGCACATCGGAGACACGCTCCTGGACGAAGGGGTTCTGGGCGGCCGAAAGCTGCTCGACCAGATCGCGCTCCAGATCGACCATCACGCTCTCGGCGTTGCGCAGACCATGCTCAACTTCATTTTTGACGCGTTCGTGCATGTCGGGATCGTCGAGCATGAGCAAATGGGCATCGAAAATGGCGGCCTGCTCGTCCCCCGCTTCGATGCTCGCCTTTTCGCGCAAGGCACGGATTTCGGTCCGGGCTTTCTCGACCGCCTCGTGGAAGCGCTCCATTTCGGCGCCGGTCTGGTTCTGTTCTATGAAGTAGGAAGGGATAAACGCATCCTCGTCATCACGGAAGAGGAAAGCCGGCGCCGTTGCGGTGCCTGGCGATGCGGCGATACCGCGGAATTCTTTCATTTGTCGAGACTGTAACAGAAAATCGCCGCCCCGTCAAACCGAGCTTACTGGGAACTTACCGGGCGCTTAGCATTTGGACGCTTACTGAAGGACGTTGGCGGGATTGACCGTCTTGCCGTTTTTGAGAACCGAGAAGTGCAGATGCGGCCCGGTACTGTAGCCCGTGTTTCCGACCAGTCCGATCCGAGCGCCCCGCGCCACGGATTGGCCTTCCTGGGCATAGATGACGCTCATGTGCCCGTAGAGGCTCGTCCAGCCGCCGCCGTGATTGATTACGACATATTTACCGGTGATGGGCGAATACCCCACGTCGGCAACCCGCCCTTCCATCGCGGCTCCGATCGGAGTTCCCATGGGGGCGCCGATGTCCAGTGCGCTGTGGAAGCTGTTGCGGCCGTTGAAAGGATCGCGTCTCCAGCCATACCAGGAGGTGATATAGCCGTTGATCGGCCATCGGAAAAGATCGCCCGAAATTTCGCGTAACTGAGCGGCGGGCATCTTGGCGTCCGGGAGGAAGAGTCTGCGTCCGGCCTGGACCGCTTCCGACATAAGACCGTTGGCGACGACGATGCGGTCGGAAGAGATCTTCCAGCTTTCGGCGAGGCTCGCGCTCGTATCGCCCGCTTTGGTGGTGTAAAGGATGCCGGACATGGAAGGAATCTTGAGCGTCTGGCCCGGTTTGATGCCCTTGGCCGACTGGATGCCGTTGAAACTGATTACCGTATCGACGCTGACGTCGAAACGATCGGCGATGCCGGATATGGTGTCGCCTTTCGCCACCTGATATACGGTGTAGTAAAGTCCGCGGTCTTCCGTTTCGTCTTCGGGCAGGGCTCCGGCGAGTACCTCGAGGGAGGGGTCTACGCTTCCTTTCGCGAAATCGGGGCCCGGCATGGGCCTGAAACTCGAGCCCAGAAGGGCTATGAGGCAGGCTACGGTAAAAACGGTGCGACGGAGCGTCGATCCCGAAGAGACCAAGATAAGGATGTCTTTGCGCTCAAATCGCTGTCGCATTTCCCGCCAAGCTCCCCGGGTCGGAATTTTTTTAGTATACCCACCCATCCACGCTCGTGCAAGAAAAACTTTTCACCCTGTTCCAGTCGAGTTTACTACAAGCTATTTATTTATTTTACAGCTATTTGCCGGTCATTATTCGGCTGTGTCGGCCAGTCTGGCGGCATAGGCGGCGACAATTTTTTTCAGTGTCCCGGCATCGATGCGCAGGTTTCCGTTGCCTTGAGAGGGTACGAGACCGAACCTGATCTTGAGCGCGATGACCCTCGCGGCGGCGTTCCTCAGGCGGCCGGAATCGAGCCGGCCCGAACGTACGGCGGCGGCTATGGCGTCGCGCACTTTGGGCGCTTCGCCGAGGGCGCTCAACATAAGCATGTCCGCTCCTGCGGCCAGAGCGGCGACGGCCGCAGATGCCGGAGAACCCGCATTTTCCCCGGCGCCTGCCGACAGCGCCGCCATGTAAAGGTCGTCGGTGATGACCACTCCGTCAAAACCTGTCCTTCGCTTCAGTTCGTCCCGGATCAGGATGGGCGAAAGAGTCGCGTTGCGTTCCGGATCGATGGCGGGCAGGATGGCATGGGAAAGCATGACGGCGGCTGTGCCTCCCCGTATGGCCGAGGCGAAACGGGGCAGGATCTCTTCCCGATACTCGTTTTCATCCAGATCGAGGACAGGAAGCCCGCGATGGGGATCGACGGCACCATTGCCGGGAAAATGCTTCGCGGTCGCGGCGACTCCGCGCGACTGCAGTCCCCGGATAAAGGCCAGCGCCGCGGCGTCGACGCGGGCGGCCTCCGTCCCGTAGGAACGGGAACCGAGAAAACCTTCATTCTTGCCGGTGGAAAGTTCGACGACAGGAGCCAATACAAGAGTCACGCCGAGAGCGCGCAGTTCCGTTCCCGACGCCTCGCCGTAAAGGTGAATCCGTTCGATGGAACCTGATCC
>JBDKUJ010000035.1:0-3117 GCA_039679665.1 Rectinema sp.
ACCACCGCCCTCGACATGACGATCCAGGCCCAGGTCCTGCGACTCATCCACGACTTGCGGAACGAGACGGGTATGGGCGTTCTCTTCATAACCCACGACCTGGGCGTGGTGGCGGAAGTGGCCGATCGCGTCCATGTGATGTATGCGGGCAGGATCGTCGAAAAAGCATCGGTGGCCGATCTTTTTGATCCTGAATGCGGGCCTGCGCATCCCTACACGAAGGGGCTTCTCGAATCGAGGGTCAGGCGCGAGCGGAAAGGGATGGAGCTTCCTTCCATTCCCGGTTCGGTTCCGCGTCCGCTCGAGCTGTCCGGGGGCTGTCGTTTCGCGCCCCGTTGCGCCATGGCCGGGCCGCGCTGCCTGCGTGAAGAACCCGCGCTCGCCCCTGCGGGAGAGAGAGGATCGGAAGCGGCATGCTGGCTGCGGGAGGGGAGCGTCGCATGAGCGGGATGATTCTTGAAGGCAAAGACTTGCGAAAGCTCTTTCCCGTCAAAAAAGGCGTCTTCATGAAGACGGTAGCCTGGATCAGGGCTCTCGAACGATTCGATTTCCGGATCGGAGAGGGCGGAACGCTGGGCATCGTCGGAGAATCGGGCTGCGGAAAGACGACGCTCGGGCGGGTCATGGCGAGAATACATGAAGGCGAAGGCAGCCTCATGTACCATCCGCGCGAAGGCGAACCCTACGACGTCATCGGTTCCCTCGACCGCACTCGGGAACTCGCCTTCCGCCGCGACGTGCAGATGATTTTCCAGGACCCTTACGCATCGCTCGACCCGAGGATGACGGTGGCCGAGGTCCTGCGCGAGCCGCTCGAAGCGCACGGACTTTCGGGCGCTTCGGCCGCGGAACGACGTTCGACGGAAGCCATGCTCGCAAACCAGCTCGAACGGGTCGGCCTGCATGCCGACGCTCTTGCACGCTATCCTCACGAGTTCTCTGGCGGGCAGCGGCAGCGCATCGCGATCGCGCGGTCCCTCGTCCTGAAACCGAGACTCGTCATCTGCGACGAACCGACCAGCGCACTCGACGTGTCCGTGCAGAGTCAGGTGGTCAACCTGCTCACAGGCATACAGCGCGAAGAGGGGCTCGCCTACGTGTTCATATCGCACAACCTCGAACTCGTGCGGCACGTCTCGGATCATATCTGCGTGATGTATCTGGGCAGGGTGGTGGAAGAAGGCGGCGCGGAAGCCGTCTTCGACGCTCCGCTCCACCCGTATACGATGGCGCTGCTCGCATCGGCGCCGAGTTGGGACCCCAAGGAAAAGCATCTTCTGGACTCGAAGCTGTACGGCGAGCCGCCGAGTCCCTTGCGGTTGCCTCCCGGCTGCCCCTTCGAACCGCGCTGCCCGAAGGCTTCGGCTGTCTGCAAAAACGAATCTCCGGAACTCAAAGGCTTCGGAGAGGGGCGGAAAGTCGCCTGCCATTTCGCCTGAAGAGGGCTAAAGGGGCAAAAGGGGCTAAAGGGGTTTACGCCGCTCGTTCAAGCCCTGCGCGATCGTCAAAAGTCGCTCTTTTTCGTTCTGTTCAGGATCGTCCAGGACCGTTTCGAGCAGTTCCTTCAAAATTTGGCCCATCGCCGGTCCCTTAGATACGCCGAGCGCGGCCAGATCGTCTCCGCCTATGGCCAGGTCGCGCAGGCTGAGCGCATTTCCGGCCGCCAAAACGGCGTCGATGCGCGCCCTGAAGCCGGCGAGGACGCGAGGATCGGGCGCGACACCGGCCGCGCCTGCGGAATCGGCCAGACGCAGGGCAAGCAGGTCGTCGATGTTTGCGGCACCGGCCTTCGCGATAAAACGCCGCACCGCCGCGTCGGTCCAGCGATCCTCGTAGTTGAACATGTGCATCCGCACGAGATGCGCTGTGCGCCCGGCGACATCGTTGGGAAAACGCAGACGTTTGAGCGCCGCCTCGGCGAGTGCTGCCGAAATTTCCTCGTGGCGATGGAAAGTCGGTACACCGTCTTCGCCTTCCTTCCGCGATGCCGGTTTCCCTACATCGTGGAAAAGAGCCGACAGGCGGAGCACAAGGTCGGGCGGAGCGGCATCCACGGAAGCATAGAGGTGGTCCAGCACATCGAAGGCGTGTCCTCCCTTCTGTGCGGCCCCCCTGCAGACGCGGAATTCGGGCAGGCTTTCGAACAGAATTCCCGTGGATTCCATGAGGCGCAGGCCGCGGGAGGGCAAGGGACTTAAAAGAATCTTCGAAAATTCGTCCCGCACTCTTTCCGCCGAAACGGAACGGTAGCGGTCGAGCGCTTTCGGAATGGCGGCGAAAGTAACGGGGTCGAGGGAAAAATCCAATTGCGAAGCGAAGCGCAGGGCTCGAAGAGGGCGCAGGCCGTCTTCGCCGAAACGCGCTTCCGGATTTCCCACTGCGCGTATGATTTTCGCCGCGAGATCGGCCTGCCCGCCGTAGGGATCCACAAGCTCGCGGCCGAGAATGTCCCAGGCCATGGCGTTTATCGTAAAGTCGCGGCGCGAGAGGTCTGCCCCGATATCCGCGGCGAATTCGACGCTGTCGGGCCTGCGGCCGTCCGAATAGCCGTGCTCGATGCGGAACGTGGTCACTTCGACCTTGTAGTGGCGAAGAAGAACGGTGACAGTGCCATGCTTGATGCCCGTCGGTATGACCCGGGGGAAAATACGCAGCACTTCCTCCGGGGAAGCGTCCGTGGCAACGTCATAATCGCCCGCCGGCCTTCCCATAAACGCGTCGCGCACCGCACCGCCCACGAGATAGGCTTTATGCCCCTGCGATTCAAAACGCCGGGCGAGTTCGCGGAGTTCCTCAGGCGGGTTCGGCATCCTCATGGCGACAAGATTATACCGGCCGGCCCGGTCGCCACAACGGGAGCGGTGCCGTCACTCCAGGGAGCTGGCGCCGTCGCTCCGGGGAGCGGGCGCCTTGACAAGGTATGTGCGCGCGGCCGACATTCGTCGCGATGGATGCGCTCATTATCACGGGCGGGGACGTGCCCGATCCCGCTTTTCTCAAAACGCTCGCGGAGCGTTTTGGCCTCAGGATCGCCGCGGATTCGGGCTTGAGCGCCGCGCTCGGAGCCGGAATCGAGCCCGACTGGGTCGTGGGCGACATGGACAGCCTTTCCGATCC
>JBDKUJ010000036.1:0-10258 GCA_039679665.1 Rectinema sp.
ATTCTCCGGATCGAGGTCTTCAAGCTCGTTCCAAAGCGCATCGAAGTCGTCATCCGAAATTTCGGGCTGGGCATTATAATAAAGGTGCTGATGCCGCTTGATCAGGGCTTCGAGTTCGGCGATGCGCTCACTGCGTTCGGCGTCCATGAGCGCCATGATAGAGTCCGCAAGGCCTCTTCGTCAAAGGCAGTCTCACCGTAAAGCGCATATCTTGACCTTCAAAGTCCACGCGTATAGTGTCATTGCGTGATGAAGTTCGCATCCACTGACGACCGCCGAATGCTTTTGTTCCTGCCGTCGGCCTTTACCGCCTCGGTCGGTATAGGAATGAGCAGCCTCGGAATGCTTTTCGACCTGCGCGCCCGTTTCGGCCTCGCCCCCGCTACCGCGGGATGGCTCGGCGCCGCATGGTCCATCGCCTATCTCGCCGGATGCTTTCTGCTTCGCCCGGTAAGCAGAAAACTCCCTCCCAGAATTTCCATGACAATCGCGAATGCCGTCGCGGCCGTCCTTTTGGCACTGTACATTGTATTTCCCTCGATCCTGGCCGCCTTTGTCGCCATGTCGGTCTACGGTTTCGCGATCGCCCTGTTCTGGCCGCCGCTCATGGGCTGGCTTTCCTCGGGGCTCGAAGGGAATCCGCTTTCGAAGGCAAACAGCCGCTTCAGCATGTCCTGGAGTGTCGGCGGCATCCTTTCCCCCTACCTTGCGGGTTTGCTCGCCGAGCGGACCTCCTGGATTCCCATCGCCGCCGCTTCCGGATTTTTCGCTCTCAATGCCGT
This sequence comes from Rectinema sp., assembly GCA_039679665.1. Classification (GTDB taxonomy): domain Bacteria; phylum Spirochaetota; class Spirochaetia; order Treponematales; family Rectinemataceae; genus JBDKUJ01. The sequence goes on from JBDKUJ010000036.1 coordinate 783, forward strand.
GTTCATCGCAACGGGCAGACGCTTTGCGGCCGATCCTCCCGTGGCACCTTCGCGTTCCCCGCAGCCTGAGGTTGCCGCGCTCGACCGGTCGACTGTGCTGCGTTATCCGGCCTGGATAGGGTTGTTTCTGGTCTATGTGCTTTCGGCGATTTTCGCCAATATTTTTCCGCTCTATGCCAAGAACGACATGAATCTCGGCGAAGCGCAGATCGGTTTCCTGCTGCTCATCCGCGCCGCGGCGACTGCCTCGGGATTCTGGTTTTTCGGCCGAAACGGCTCCTGGCACTTCAAGCGCCAGCTTATCGTAGCGCCCATCGCCGCTACGCTGGTCGTCAATCTTCTGTTTCTCATAGTCCGCGGATCGGTCCCATTCGCCGTACTGCTCGCCTGTCTGGGTCTCCTGCAGTCCTGGGCGTACACCAACTCGATGTTTTATGGAGCTTCAGGAGCCCTTGATCGCGAAAAGCGCATGAATACGCACGAATCGCTCCTGACCTTCGGGCAGTTCATCGGTTCGGTGGGAGGGGGAATGGCGTACCAGTATTCTTCCTGGAGCACCGTCTTTCTCTTCGCCGGCGTGCTGCTCGTGGCGGGCCTGGCCGGACAGACGATTCTCGTGCGGAGAGCGGCGCCGGGACGCTGAGGTTCCGCGCGCGATTTTACCCGGCCGCTTCCCCTCTTCAACCGCCCATGCTACGATAATCGGACGTCATGCAGTACTTCGCGATTCAGGTACGAACTACCCATGAAGACGAATATGCGCATCGAGCCGCCGTAATGCGCCCGGATATCGTCGTTCATGTACTCAAGAAAAAGTTGATGATCAGGAAAAAGGGTAAACTCGTTCCTGAAATGTCCTGTCTCTTTCCGGGGTATGTCATCATCGAACAGGAAGACGACGGACTTTCGCTGGTGGTCAAGGCGCATCTCCGAAGCACGACCGGATTTGTCCGCTTCCTCCCCGAAACGACCAACCCCAAGCCCTTCAATGCCGCCGATGTCCAGATCATCCATCGATTCGTCTCATTGGGCGGAAAAATCGGGCTGTCCAAAGTCGTATTCGATGAAAATGACCGCATCAAAGTCCTCGAAGGCCCTCTCATGGGCCTGGAAGGCCGCATCATCAAGGTCGACAGGCGGAAACACAGGATAAAAATCAGGCTCGACATGTACTCGGACATGATTCTTTTCGATCTGGGATACGATCTTGTCGTGCCCGTCGACACTAAATCGGCCCCGGCACCAAACGGAGGCAAGGCTCCTGCCGCGAGCGCCGGCGGTGAAGGAACGCAGACGTGAATCCGTCTGCAGCGGTTCGCGACCAGAGAGTGCTCGGCGAGTTTTCGCTCAAAGGCATGCTGTACGGGTCGACAATCCGCTCGCCCATCGACCGCGGGAAAGTTCTTTCCGTCAAGGCCCCGCCCATGCCGCGGGGCTATCGCCTTATCCTGAGCCAGGATATTCCGGGCAAGAACCGCATCCAGTCCTTCGGGACACAGATACCCATCTTCGCCGACACTGCCGTTTCCTACAAAGGAGAGGCGATCGGTCTCGTCGTGGGTGCCGACCCAGCCCTCGCCGATGAACTTGCGGCCGGAGTTCTTGTGGAATGCGAAGAGGAAGAACCGTTTCTGCAATGGGAAAGCTTTGCGTCGAGCCAAGTGCTGGCCAAGAGGATCGCGCGCCAGGGCGATCCGGAAAAAGCCTTCGCTACGGCGGCGAGAATCGACAAGGGCAGCTACAGAAACGGCAGCATCGAACATTTCTACAGCGAGCCCATGGGGGCCGCGGCATGGTGGGATTACGACAAAATGGCGGTGCTCTGCGGCACCCAGTGGCCCTACCATGTACGCGATTCCGTGGCCATAGCCCTTGGCTGCGATCCGGCCGACATATCCGTCCGTCCCGCCCGGCTGGGCCTCCATCTCGACGGCAAGCTCTGGTATCCCTCCCTTGTAGCCTGCCAGGCCGCCGTGGCGGCTTCCGTCTGCGGCGTTCCCGTCAAGATTCTGTATACCCGCAAGGAAGATTTCCTGTACTCGCCCAAGCGCGCGCGCAGCCAGATCGGCATACGTTCGGCCCTGGATTCGGCGGGAAAACTCAAGGCGCTGGACATCCGTATCGTAGTGAATGTCGGCGCATACGGGCCGCTCGCGGAAGAAATACTCAACCAGACGATGCTTGCGGCGACCGGCATCTATGCCTGTCCGAATGTCCACATCGAAGGCTACGCGGTAGCGACCAATACGTTGCCGCTGGGAGCGCTGGGAGGGCTCGGCGCATCCCATTCGTACTTTGCGATCGAAGTCCATCTCAACAAAGTCGCCCAGGCGCTTCAGGAAGATCCATCGGACTGGAAAGCGGCCAACCTGCTCAGAAAGGGAATGAGTCTTTTCGGATCCAGCCCGGTCGTCGAAGAAGCCCCTTACGATCGCATCGTGCGCAGGCTCGAGGCCCTGTCCGATTACCGCAGAAAATATGCGAGCTACGAATTGGTCCGCAAACGCGATTCCGGCAAGTCGGATTCCCTGATACGGGGCATAACTCTCGCCATGGCGGGCCAGGGCGGCGTTTTCTTCCTTTGCGGAGAAGGTTCCAATTCCTACTCTCTCGAAGCGACCCTCGGCAAGGACCTGGAACTGGAGCTGAGGACCAGCGCCGCTGTCGAAGGCGAGGAGTTGGCCGATCTCTGGCGTCTCACCGCATCGGAAATTTTGGGGCTCTCTCCCGAAAAAATACTCATCGCCCCCGCGGACACCGACCGGGCACCCAATGCCGGCCCGATCACCATGTCGCGCGGAGTCACCGTCGTGAACCGGCTCGTGGAACGATGCTGCAAGGCGATCCAGAAAAAGCGCTTCAGGGAAGCCTTGCCGATAACCGCCCGAAGCGTGATGCGTGTTTCCAGCCACTTGCGCTGGACAGATGACGGACTCTCGGGCACTCCCTTCGAATCGACTGCATGGGGAGGGGCTGTCGTCGAGGCGGAAATCGACCCCCGCAATGGAAATGTCAGACCGCTTGGAGTATGGCTCGTCGTGGATGGGGGAAAAACCCTGCAGAAGGAAAGGACGCTCGCCTCGCTGCGTTCGGGCACCGCGGATGCGCTCGGAATATGCGTAAGCGAAGCCTTCGATCCCCAATCCGAAGGCGCGGACAGTTATTTCCGGTATTCGCCTCTGCCTCTGTCGTCTTTGCCTGCGATCCATGTGGAACTTCTCGACCCCGACGGCCGCGCGCAGGCCAGGGGAGTGACCGAACTTCCCTTTGATCTGATTCCCGCCGCGTTTACGGGAGCGGTAGCCCAGGCTGCGGGCGGCGAGCCGGATTCCCTGCCTCTGAATGCGGCCGATATCCTCAGACTCCTGGGGGGCAAATGATTTTGGGAATGAACGTGAACGGGGAATCCGTCCAGGTTTCGATACGGAGCGTCGACAGACTCGTCGACGTGCTCCGCGGCCGGCTGGGGCTCTCCAGTCTCGCCGCCGATTGCCGTTCCGGCAACTGCGGGAGATGCCTGGCTTTCATGGATGGACGTCTTGTCTATACGTGCATGGTGCCCGCTTTCCGCGCAAAGGATGCGCAAATCGTGACTCTCGAAGGCTTTGCCAAAACGGAAAAATACGACGATATCGTCGCCGGTTTCACGGCGGCAGGATTGACTACCTGCGGATTCTGCCTCTCGGGCAAGATATTGGCCGCCGCCGACTTGCTCGAACGCGACCCGATGCCTTCTCCCGAGACGGTATTGCACCAGATGGACGCGGTCCGTTGCCGCTGTTCCGATCCCGATACGATATCGGCGGGAGTCATCGCGGCCGCCAAGGTCCGCGCAGCGAGGTTGTACCACCGTGTTGGCAAGTGAAGTTCACTATCCCGAGGAGATTTCCCAGGTCCTCGCCCTCCTCGAATCGACTCCGGATGCGCTCATTTTCGCCGGAGGGACCGGCATCCTTCGGGACAGGGCGGACCGGATCGTCGAACTGCCCCCAACCGTTCTTTGCATCCACAAAATCGCGGAACTAAAACGCGTCAACAGGACAGAGCGCTTTCTCGAAGTAGGTTCGCTCGTCACGATTTCAGCCCTGCTCGACCTTGCGGCGAGCGGGCTCCCGGAACCTCTTCCCCGCGTTGCGTCCGAAATATCGGTACATCCCATCAGAAACATGGCCACGCTGGGGGGCAACCTTGCCTGCCCCGACCGTTTCATGGACCTCTGGCCGGTTCTGGCCTGCATGGATGCTTCCGTGGAACTCAGGAATGCGTCGGGTACGCGATGGGTCAATCTGAACCGCCTCGCGGGTCCGGACGGCAAGCCGGGCTTCCCCAGAGCGACACTCCTGACCCGGATCCGCATTCCGCTTGAGAGCGCGGATTTCCTGGTCGCCGAGAGGACCGGAGCAAAAGGCTATCCCGCCGGCGATTCACGCCGTTTTATCTGCATCGCCAATACCGGAAGAGGCGCGATCGATTCCTTCCGCCTCGCATACGCCGGCACGCGGTTCTTCAGGAATCGCGAACTGGAAGCATCCCTGACGGGCCGGAAACTCCCTCTTCCGGCCAAGGATGCAGAGCTGCTGGGCGGGCAGTACATCGAAAGCCTGTCGGCTGAATGGGGGGAGACCATTTTCGAATATGAAGCGCTGATCGGATCCCTGTTCAGAAGGCTTTCGCGATGACCCCGGGCGCAGCGGACAAAATGAAACCGGCAGATGCGAAAGCTGCAGATGCGAAACCTGCAGAAGCGGGCGCCGACGGCCAGCATTGCGGCACCCTTTATCTTCTTCCCGCTCCCCTGAAACCGCAGGGGGAAAAAGGCTGGACACGGGAGGAAATCATCGCGGAACTCCCCGAAGGAGCGATCGCCCTCATGGTTTCGCTCGACCGGTTCGTAGTGGAATCGGAGCGCTCCGCCGTACGCCTTTTTTCGCGGCTGCGCGACCGGGAAAGCATGGAGCGGCTCAGACTTTCCGTACTGGACGAACATTCGTTGCCGAATGTCCTCGATTCGCTCCTGGAACCCCTTGTACGGGGCGAGGACGTCGGTCTTGTCTCGGAAGCGGGCATGCCCTGCATCGCCGACCCGGGCGCGGCACTCGTCGCGAAAGCGCATGCCGCCGGCATTACGGTAACTCCCCTGTCAGGACCTTCATCGCTCATGCTCGCGCTGGCGGCTTCAGGCCTCGACGGCCAGCGTTTTATGTTCATGGGATACCTGCCCGCCGGGTCGGGCGAACGCAAGACGGCGCTCGAATCGCTTGCAAGGGCGCATTCCCGTGACGGCATTACGCGATTGTTCATCGAAACGCCCTACCGCAACGATTCGCTCTTCGCCGATTGCCTGGCCATTCTCCCTCAGACGATTGCACTGTGCGTCGCGTCGGATATCGCTGGCGGTGACGAAAAAATCGTGTGCATGAGCATCGACGCGTGGAAACGATCCGGCCGCAGGGGACCGGGCAAAAGACCCGCCGTTTTCCTCGTGGGTTCCATGGTGAGGACAACGAAAACACCTGCGCGCAAGGGTTAGGAAGCCAGCGAAGCCAGCCTTTCGCGGATGAATTCGCTTTTTTCGCGCAGACCGATCGCTTTGGTCTTGAGGATGATGGCGTTCGGTCTGACCGGATCGAGCTTGACCCTGCCGTCCGATTCGCGCATCAGCCGGATAAGTCTTTCGACCGATATTTTTGCGACTTTCGAGAATTCGACTGTCACCGTACCGCCCCGTTCTTTCAGGCTCGCCACGGACAGTTTTCTGCACAGCACGCGTATTTCGGCGAGCGACAGAAGCGACTGGGCTTCTTCGGGAAGCGGGCCGAACCGGTCTCCCAATTCCTGATACAGCGCTTCCAGTTCTTCCTGCTTCGAAACCGACGCGATTTTCTTGTAGATTTCCATTTTGACCATCGGCATCGAAACGTAGGAATCCGGGATGTACCCTGCGTAGTCGAGTTCCAGATACGGTTCTTCCTCGGCCTCCGCCCCGCCCGACAGTGCGTTGACCGCTTCGTCCAGCAGTTTGAGATACAAGTCGAAACCGACGGCGTATATGTCTCCCGATTGTTCGCGGCCGAGCAGATTGCCCGCGCCCCTCACTTCGAGGTCTTTCATCGCGATTTTAAAACCCGATCCCAGTTCGGTGAAATCGGAAATGATCTGCAGTCGCTTCATCGCGACATCGCTCAATGCCCGTTTGTCCGGATAGAGAAGATAGGCGCTCGCAAGACGGTCCGATCGCCCCACCCTCCCCCTCAACTGGTACAGCTGCGACACACCGTACATGTCCGCCCTGTCGATGATGATCGTATTCACGTTGGGGATATCTATGCCGTTTTCGATGATGGTAGTCGAAACGAGGACGTGGAAAGCGCCGTGTATGAAGCGGTGCATGATGTCTTCGAGATCCGAGGGATCCATCTGGCCGTGCGCCGATTCGGTGAGAATTTCCGGCACGATGCCGCGCAGGAATGTTTCGGTTTCCTGCAGGCTTTCGATGCGGTTGTGCAGGTAGAACACCTGACCGCCTCTGGCGATTTCGGCGCGGATCGCCCTGGCCACGATGTCGGGATTGAACTCCTCCACCATGGTCTGGATCGGCTGGCGGTTCTCGGGCGGAGTCTGGAGGACCGACATATCGCGGATCTTGAGAAGGGACATGTGGAGCGTTCTCGGGATGGGCGTGGCGGTCAGGGTGAGGCAATCGATGCCCACCTTCATTTCTTTCAGCTTTTCCTTGTCCTTGACTCCGAATCGCTGCTCTTCATCGATCACGAGGAGCCCGAGATCCTTGAAGCGGATGTCCTTCTGAAGCAGCCGATGGGTGCCCACGACCATATCGATCTTGCCTTCTTCGAGCCCGACAAGAATTTTTTTCTGCACTTTTTTTTCCACAAGCCGCGACAGCATCACCATATTGACGGGAAAATCCTGCAGGCGTTCCCTGAAATTCTCGAAATGCTGTTCGGCGAGGATGGTCGTGGGCGCAAGAAAGGCGACTTGCTTGCCGGATGCCATCGCCTTGAAACAGGCGCGCAAGGCGATTTCCGTCTTTCCGTATCCAACGTCGCCGCATATCAGGCGGTCCATCGGGCGTTCGCTTTCCATGTCCCTTTTTACGTCGGCGATGCAGGTAATCTGGTCGGGTGTTTCGTCATAGGGGAATGAGGCTTCGAATGTCGTCTGCCACTCTCCATCCGCAGGGAACGAGAATCCCTTGGCGGCTTTTCGCCTGGCATAGATGCGGATAAGGCGTTCAGCCAGTTCCTCGACCGACTTGCGCACCTTTGTCTTGCGGTTTTCCCATGATTTGGAACCGATCCGGTCGAGCTTCGGCGCTTCTCCTTCATTCCCGATATAGCGCTGGACAAGGTTGGCCTGTTCTATCGGAACGAATACCGTTTCGTCTTCCGCGTATTCGATTTTGATGTAGTCCCTTTCGTTTCCCAGGACCTTCATCCGTTCGATCGCGATAAAGCGGCCTATACCGTAATTGACGTGCACCACGAAATCGCCCGGAGAAAGCTCGACGAAAGTTTCGATCGCGGAACTGCGCGCGGTCGAAAGGCTGCGCGGCCGGTGCCTGCGGCGCCCGAAAATTTCTCCTTCCTGCATCACCGCGAGCCGCAAGGCCGGCACGGTAAATCCGGTTGAAAGCGAGCCGACGCCTATTTGCGCGTTCCGCTCGGGCAGCAGGCTGTCCATGCGCTCCGCCTGGGCTTCGTTGGAGGCGAAAATATAAGTTTTATAGCCGGCCTTGGTTATACCGGACAACTCGTCCCGGAAATATCTGATGTTTCCGAAAAAGGATCGCGCCGGTTCCGATCCCATCTTGAGCCGTGCCGCCGCGTTTTCGTCTTTGAGGGCCCAGCTTCGTACCGTATCGGCAAAGCCAGGGTTTTTCGCCGAAAAGGAATGCAGGCAGGATTCCGGAGGCGGAACCGGAAATTCGCGCAGGGCGTTTCTGTACATGCCCGAATATTCCCGGCGCTCGGCTTCCTCCTGGGCTTCCAGCCTTTCCGAATCGACCAGAAACAACGCACCTTCCGGCCCCAGATAGTCCTGGAGCTTTCCGGGCGCATCGTATGCCAGGGGATACCAGAGTTCCTCGCCGCGCGCTTCACCCCCTGTCGAAAGGCTCTCGGCGAGCGCATCCATCCTGCCCCTGCATCCTGGCAGATTTTCCGCTTTCCGGGCCAACGCAGCCACGTTTTCCGCTGTCCAGAGAACCTCTTTCATAGGGTATACGGTCAGCGATTCGAGTTTGCCCTGCCCCGACTGCAAGGTCGGATCGAAGGGAGAAATGCGCTCTATTCTGTCAAAATCGAACAGTATGCGGTGCGGTCTGTCCTCTCCCGGCATAAAGAGGTCGAGCACTTCTCCCCGCAAGGCAAATTCACCGGGAAGGGCGACGCGGGGTACGCGAAGGTAACCCGATGCGGCCAGCCTGTCGCCGACAGCTGTCGTATCGACGGATCCCCCTCTTTTGAGGGTGAAGACATGTTTGCGGAATTCGGCCTCGGGTGGAACGGGCGTAACGAATGCCCTTCTGCTCGCGGCGACTATCCGGATTTCCCCGGACAGAAATCCGGCGAGGACAGCCGCCCTTTCACCGAAAACCCTGGCGCGCGGAGAAATGGGTCTGTACGCTCCAGTCTTCCACCAGGGCATCTGCGCCGCTTCGACACCGAAGGCGCGCAGGTCCGACTGGAAATCTTCGGCATCCTGGTCGGTGGGCAATACAACGAGCCACCGCCGCGGAACGGCCGGTGCGCCTCCGCGCGGCGAGGATTCGGTCGCCGCGGCGAAGGCTGCGGCGAGAAAGGTTCCTTCCGCTTCGGAAATGTCGACGGGAAACTCGCGGCGCCTGATGCGCCGGGCAAGTTCCGCGACAGGCTCGTGTCGTTTGAGTATTTCCGGAAGCTCTTGCGGATCTGCTGTCTTCATCGTATTGTTTCCGGACGGCGCAGGACACACCGCCGGACCCGGAGTATAGTCTTCCGGGTCGACTTGCGCCAGACACGAACGGGGCCATATATCGAAATGCTAGCAGTAATACTTGCAGAAGACGACGCTTTCGCCCGCGCTGTGGCGCATCGTATCCGGCTTTCCGGCCATACGGTCGTGCGGTATCGCGATCCTGTGAAGCTCATCGACAACCTTCCCGAATTGGGCTGCGACCTTCTGGTCGCACGCCAAGTCGATTACCCTCTCCACTGGCAGGCGGCTGCCGCAGCCCTTGCGCACGGAGGCTCGAAAGTCAGGGCCGAATTTCTTCTCGCGGCGCCCGATTCCACGGCGATCGGCGAACTCGCAGCCGGTCTCGGTGTAAAAATCATCCCTGACGCATTCTCGGCGGCATCGGGTCCTGAAGCCAGAACCAAAGCTGAACTGGCGCTCGGGCTTTCCTTGCGCCGTGGACGCGGCAAACTTCAGGGTTCGCGCCGCGGCGATACGGATTTTTCTTCCGCGCCCGAGGC
>JBDKUJ010000037.1:0-2885 GCA_039679665.1 Rectinema sp.
GGGCTGCGCTATATCTTGTCGATCAGCATCGAGCACTTGCCCGAAGGGATCGGCAGGGTTTTCTTTTTCTTTCCCAGAACGTTGATCGTGAAATAATAGAGTTTTTCGCTTTCCATGTGGATTTCCCAGCCCCGCCCCGATTTGTTGGACAGGATGGTAACCAGGTTGCGCTTCAGGGAAAGGTTTTCGATTCCCATGATCTCGAGGTTGGGAATGATCCAGTCGACCGTCTTGCGCGGCAGGGAAATGTAAAGCCCGACGATGTTTTCGATCATGAGGGCGACGGTGGACAGGCCGGTGAAGGGCAGGTACTGCGGATAGGGCCAGTCGGGCTTTTCGGCCCATTGCGCCTTTCCTTCGCTCTGCGGCAGGTAGGCACTCCACACGATCGGTTTTGCGTGCTCGTGCTCGCTCGAATCGCGATCCTCGCTGTGCTGGTGCATCGAATCAAGGATGAAATACATGTGCCGGATGGCGCAGTCGCGGGCGAACTCGTACTGACCGTACTTCTCCAGCCCCTTGATGACCATGTAGGTGAAATTGGGCAGGACCGAGCCCCGATAGCCTCCGCCCGAGCGGTCGTAGTCGGGATGATCGGCCGACAGCGTCGGAAAAGGATGTTCGGTGCCGAAGACTTTCGGATCCTTGAGGTAGGCGATCATCCGCTCAGCGCGCTCTTCGTTGGGGATCTCGGCGAGGAGGAGCCAATACGTGCCGATGGACTTCGTCTTGACCTGGGCGCCCGAAGCGTCGAGGTCATAGTAGAAATTGTCCTCCGCGTTCCACATATTGCCGTTGATGCGCGTTTTGAGCGAGAAATAGTCGCGTTTGAACTGGAAGGAAGCTTCCTTGTCGTTGAGAATGTCGCCCAGCGCGGAAAGGTACAGGGCGTTCATCGCCATCGCGGCATTGAAATCCACAAGGTATTTCGCGGCGCCCCGGGGCGAATTTTCCATGCCGGTGGCCGAAACGGGGACCGCATACAGTCCGTTGGCCTGTTTGAAGGTAGTTTCGACCCATTTCCAGTGTTTCTGGAGAACGGGCATAACTTCTTTCACCCGTTTTTTATTCGCGGTCTTGTGATAGAGGTTGTATTCGGCCCAGGCGAAGAGAGGCAGGCCGAGCCCTTCGGGATTGTCGGGAGCGAAAATAGGCTTGCCGGTCTCCATGTCATAGCAGGAACGGATCGCGCCGTCGGCTTCCTGAAGGCCGTACAGAACGTCCAGACCGCCGGAAGCGCCGTATATCCTGTTGGAGTAGACGAGAAAGAAGGACGAAAAAACCTGTTCCATCATGTCTACGACGGGGCGCTGGGGATAATAGAAAAACTTGGCTTTTTCGAAACCGCTCCCCAGGCCCCCCGATGCCCAGCAATCGGAAGCCCAGGCCCAGGTTCTGTCGTATACTTCGACAAAATCCTGGTCATAGAAGTGGACGCGCGGAAAATCCTTCTTGTTCAAGAACGACCCCTCTCGTTATATGGAAAAGCCCTCGCGGAGCACTACTCCGATCGGACCGAAAGTCCGCGATCGAAGTCACGGTTTTCGCCTGATTGCATAATAATGCACATAATGAACCAATTATTTACTATAATGAGCTTCATTCACTTTGTCAAATTGAACCCGGTTTTTTGCCTTTATATCGCTATATCGCTTTTTGGGACCTTTCCTTCAATCTGACCAGACAATCCGATTCGGAAGCCAGACCCTTTACGATATCTTCGGCCAGAGCCATGCAATCCGGCGAGCCGCAGGCGCCACAATCCAGCCCGGGCAGGCTTTCGGCGATCGTTTCCATCTTCTCCGCCATGTCCAGGGCTTTGACCATATCCCTATCGAGCACGAAGGCCGGTTTGGGCTGGAGGCTTTCCGTCCAATAGCACCCGGATGCGCCACCCGGCGAACCTGACGAAGGTTCCGGTTCCGGTTCCGGTTCCGGCCCGGCGATTTCGGCCGCCATGGCGACCGTGCGTATCAGGGAACGGGCCACATGGGGATTGGACACCGCCATCGGTCCTCCGACGCAGCCTCCAGGGCAGGCCAGGGCCTCGATATAGGGTAAATCGCCCAACGTATGGTTTTCCAGTTCTTCCAGCAGCGCGATGACATTGGCGATCCCGTCGACCGAAACGGCGCCCGGCACCTGCAGGGCTTCGAGTTCGCCATCGGCGCGGGCCCAGCCGATACCCGGCCCGAGTCCGGAAGGCCGCGGCAGGCCGCCGCGGCGCGATGGTTCCCGCCTCGTACCCATCGTACCCATCGTACCCATCGCGGCCTTGAGTGCGGGCAGCAAATCCTTGATCGCCAGCACCGCATCGACTTCGGACCGCCCGTAACCGAGCGGAGCCTTGATGGCGGTCACTTTCGCCGTACAGGGACTCACGAAAAAAAGGCCGACTCGCCCAGCCTCCGCTCCCAGAAGGCGCCTGACCTCGCGAGCGGCCAGTTCGACGGGAGGCAGCACCGGGGCAAGATGGGGAATCAGCGAAGGGAAACGCAGCTGAACCAGGCGAACCACGACGGGGCAGGCGCTCGAAATACGCGGCACAGGTCCCGGCCGGCGCAGAAGTTCGCGCGTAGCTTCCGTGGCACGAACCGCTCCCCACGCCACATCGAAGGCATCGTCGAATCCGATCGCGCAAAGCGCTGCCATTATATCGTCACGCCGTTTCCCGGGACCGAACTGCGCATACAGACTCGGAGCGGGCAAGGCGATCCTGACGTCGAATCCGTCCATCGAAGCGGGCGGATCGGGCAGCGCTTTCTTGGCTCCCTTGGGACAGGTCCGGATGCACTCGCCGCAGTCGATGCACCGCTCTTCCATGATCCGCGCCTTGCCGCCACGGACACGGATAGCCTGGGTCGGACATTTCTTGATGCAGGTGG
>JBDKUJ010000038.1:0-3372 GCA_039679665.1 Rectinema sp.
TTCAGACCAGCCGGCGGTCAGGCGAAGGCTCGTTATGCCGCCCGAGACATACTTCGCATCGTGCAAGCCCGCCTGCTTGAGTATCCGCTCCGCCAGATGCCCTTCGAATCCTGCCCTGGAAATGACGAGAATGGCCGTACCGGCGGGAATCGAGTCGAGACTGTCGCGCAATTCATCGACGGGAATGTTTATCGAATTTTTCCAGTGCCCCTTTCCGTACTCGCCCCTCGTCCGGACATCGAGAACGAAGGGGGGATTCTGGCTTGCGATGGCCGCCGCGGCTCCGGACGCCGAAATCGAGGGCGACCATCCCGACAGATCGTTCTGCGCCGCGAAAGCCGCCATATTGAGGGGATCATTCGCGGAAGAATACGGGGGCGCATATGCCAGGTCGAGTTCGGCCAGATCGTCGAGCGACAGTGAACCGGCCAGAGCGGCAGCGACGACGTCGATCCGCTTTTCCACCCCGGATTTGCCGAAGCCCTGTGCGCCGAGCAACTTTCCGGACAGGTCGTATACGAGCTTGAGGCTCAAGTCCGTCGCGCCGGGATAATATGACGCATGATCGCCGCGATGCACAACCGTGGAACGCACTTGCATCCCTGCGGCCACGGCAGCCTTTTCCGACAGGCCCGTCATCGCGAAAGTATGCGACATGGCTTTGAAAACCGAAGTCCCCAACGCGCCGCGATACCGCATCGAGCCGCCCAGGGCGTTTGTCGCCGCGATGCGGCCCTGCCTGTTCGCCGGTCCCGCCAGGGGGATGCGCGCCTGCGCGCCGTCGACCTTCCTTCGCACTTCGATCATGTCGCCTGCGGCGAAAATATCCGCATCGGAAGTGCGAAGGAATTCGTCGACTTTGAGTCCGCCGGATTTGCCGATTTCGAGGCCGGCGGCCCTGGCCAGGTCGATATTCGGCCTGACGCCCGCGGACATGAGCACGATATCGGCAGGGACGACCGTACCGTCATCGAGCGTAAGGTTCCGGGCTTTGCCGTCTATCCGGACCACGGATCTGCCCGTGTGCACGGCCGCTCCCGCCTCTGCAAAGGCGGTCCTGATCTGGAAGCCGAATTCCGGATCCGCCGGCGGCATGAGCTGATCGGTCAATTCGATTATCGACGTGGCCAATCCTCTGGCGATAAAGGCTTCCGCCGCTTCCAGACCGATGAATCCGCCGCCGATCACGGCAGCGCTTTTTGCGCCGCTATCGACTATCCGGGACTGCAATGCATCCATGTCGGGGAGGGTCATGAGGCTGAACACATTGGGAGAATCGACGCCGGTGACGGGGGGAATGAAGGGTGTTCCGCCCTGGGCGAGTATGAGTTTGTCGTAGGGAAGTTCGTATTCACCTTCCGGGCCGCGGACGGAAAGTTTTTTTGCGCCGCGATCCACGGCGAGCGCTTCGGTTTTGAGCAGGACTTTGACGTTATAGCGCGAGAGAAAACCTTCGGGAGTCTGAAGCAGGAGAGAGCTTCGTTTGGCGATGTCGCCGGAGATGCGGTAGGGAAGGCCGCAATTCGCGAAGGAAACGTAATCGCCTTTCTCTACTATGGTTATGTCGATATCCCCGTCCAGTCTTCGGGCTCTGGCCGCTGCGGTAGCCCCCGCTGCGACCCCGCCGACAATCAGCAATCGTTTTGTCATCGCTCCCCCTATACTACAAAATACTATATATTTTAATAAACAATATATATAAAATATCTAATATAAAGTCAATAGACAATCCAATACCCTCAATCGAGGTTTATGCGGCTTTCCGTTTTGCCGTCGTTGCCGTCACTGCTGTCACTGCCGCCACTGCTGTCACTGCCGCCCGGAAAGCGCGTATAAAAAAAGCGCGGCGGCTGTGGCCAGATTGAGCGAATCGGTATCACCGTACATCGGCAGCGTCAGGCGATCGTCGCAGGGTTCAAGCCATGGAGCCGACAGTCCCGAGGCTTCGTTTCCGAGGACCAGAGCGAGCCGTTCCGGTGCTTCATAACGCCGCAGGTCGATCGCCTGCCGGTCGAGGACGCAGGCCGCGGTACGGAAACCTCTGGCGCGCAGGGCGGAAAAGGTTTCCTGCGGGTCGTCCGAAAGACGCGCCCATGGGAACGACAGGCTCGCTCCCATGGAAACCCGCAAAACCCGCCGCGAAAAAGGGTCGGGTACCTTTGGACCGATGAGTACAGCGCCGCATCCCAGAGCGGCTGCATTCCTGAAACATGAGCCCAGGTTTTCGGGGTCGACGAGCTCCGGGAGTACGAGAACCCGGGAACGGGCGGGAAGAATCCCCGCATCGAGGGCCTGTCCGGGGCTTATCGCCTCAGGCCTGCGGGCACGTACCAGGACACCGCGGTGAAAGGGGTAGCCTGCGATTTCGGCGAGTTCACGCTCCGGAAGAATTCGGACGAGGTCGCTCGCGGTGGCATCCTGAGCGAAGGTCGCCCGGGCCCAGACTTCACGGGCGGGAACGCATGCGACATCGACGATCGCGAGGCCGGCGCTGCGTGCGCGTTCCGCAAGAAACGCTCCTTCAAGCAGGATTTCTCCGTCCCTTTCCATCGGGGTCGAGTGTACACGCGGCGGCCCCGAACAGGCTATACTCGGGCCATGCAGTTTTCTTCCCGCTGCGATTTTTCCGTCCAGGACAACGACCTCGCACTCGCCAGGAGGGCCCGCATGTCTTCCGGCCTGCCGGTATATGACATGTCCGCGAGCAATCCCACCAGAGCGGGGCTCGTACACGATCCTGCGCTGCTTGCCGCTGCTTTCGGCGAAGCGGCGAACGCGCGCTATTTTCCCGACCCGCGGGGAATTCCCGCCGCCCGCCGGGCGGTCGCCGACCATGTGAACGCCCGGGGCGGAGTCATCGATCCGGACAGGCTCTATCTCTGCGCCTCGACTTCCGAAGGCTACGGCTGGCTTTTCAAACTGCTCTGCGATCCTGGAGACGCGGTTCTGGTGCCGCGGCCGGGATACCCTCTTTTCGACCATCTGGCCGGGCTCGAAAGCGTCCGGACGCTGGGATATCCCCTCGAATATGTCCATCCCTCCGGGTGGCGCATCGACGTCGAACATATCGAAGCCGCACTGCGGCAGCCGGGCGGCGACCGGATCAGGGCTGTCGTACTGATCAATCCGAACAATCCCACGGGGTCATATGTCGCGCGGACGGAGCGCGAAAAAATCGTCGGGATATGCGCGGAACACGGAATCGCCCTCATAGTCGACGAAGTGTTTTTCGGTTTTCCCCTGGAACCCCGAGCCGACAGGGCTTCCTTCCTTGGAGAATCCCGGGTGCCCTGTTTTGTCCTGGACGGCCTGTCGAAGCGGCTCTGTCTGCCCCAGGCCAAACTCGGATGGATCGCGCTTTCCGGCCCGGAG
>JBDKUJ010000039.1:0-5208 GCA_039679665.1 Rectinema sp.
GCAGAGAAAGAATCGTCGAAAATGTAGATTTCCGGTTTTCTGGCGAGGGCGCGGGCGATCGAAAGGCGCTGTTTCTGGCCGCCTGAAACGTTGGTTCCGCCCTGGGCGATCCCATGTTCGAAGCCGCCGTCCATGGCCTCGACGAATTCAGTCGCCTGGGCCACATCGGCCGCTTCGCGCACTTCCTCGTCCGTCGCCCCTTCCGCGCCGAAGCGGATATTGCCCGCGACGGAATCCGCGAAAAGCGAAGCCTTCTGCGGAACATATCCGATCCGCGATCGCAGGTCTTCCCGGCGCAGGGAGCGTACATCGACACCGTCCACGAGAATCGCGCCGGAATCGACATCATAGAAACGGGGGACCAGCTTCATCAACGTAGACTTGCCGGAACCCGTCGAACCGATGAACGCGGTCGTCTCGCCGTGACGCGCATGGAAAGACACGTTTTCGAGCGCCGGTTTTTCCGCGCCATGATGGCTGAACGTGACATTTCTGAACTCCACATCCCCGCGCAGACCTTCGGTGGACACGGGATTTTCAGGATCGACGATCGAAGGCTCCACCTCGAGCACGTCGGCGATACGGTCCGCCGCGGCAAGAGCGCGCGGCACCATGATGAACAGCATCGACATCATCAGCATCGAAAACATGATCTGCATCGCATATTGCGTGAATGCCATCAAAGATCCGAGCTGCATGTCGCCCGAATCGATCCGACCGATCCCAAACCAGAGAATGGCGATGGAAGTCAGATTCATGACCATCATGACCGTCGGCATGAGGAACGCCATGACCCGATTGACCTTGATGTAATTGTCCGTAATATCGGTGTTCGCGGCGTCGAAGCGCCCTTCTTCATGCTTCGTTCTGTTGAATGCGCGGATGACCCGCATGCCGGTGAGCCCCTCGCGCAGGACCAGATTGAGCCTGTCGACTTTGGATTGCATCGACTTGAAAAGCGGCATCGTCTTGCGGGCGAGGATAGTGATCAGAAGCAACAATGCCGGCACGGCGACGGCCAACGTCAGCGTGAGCGGCCTGTCTTCGGAATAGGCCATCGCGACACCGCCGATCGCCATAATCGGAGCGGTTACCATCATCCGCAGCACCATCATCACCATGTTCTGGATCTGACTCACGTCATTGGTCGTCCGCGTAATCAGCGTCGCCGCCCCGAACCGATCGAACTCGGTGAGCGTGAAACTCTCGACTTTCGCGAAGACCGCGTGCCTCAAGTCCCGACCGAAACCCGTGGCTACCCTGGTCGAAAGCCAGGAAGACAGCACGGCGCAGCCCAGACTTCCCGCGGCTATGAGCAGCATCAGAGCGCCCGTGCGCAGAATGTATCCCGTATCGCCGTTCATCACGCCCGTATCGATGATGTCGGACATGAGAGTCGGCAAGTACAGATCGGCCATCACCTGAATGAACACCAGTACAAGGACGCCTGCTATCGGCGCCGCGAAGGGTTTGAGATACCCCAAAAGCCTTTTCATCCACGGACTCCTCGTGTGGGCGCATCGGGTTCGCGTGCGCCGGCCGGGGCAGGACAATGATGCCCGTGCCCGAAATTCCATTTCGTACCCAGATATTCATTCGCCTTTTCGAGAAGCCGGACGAAATGCGCGCTTTCTGCGTCGCCGAGCGCTTCCGCAAGGCCCGAAAACGCGATCCCCATGGATTGCAGAGCGCTATCCATCGCCCGAACTCCCTTTTCGGTAAGACGGACCCGGACTACCCGGCGGTCCGCAATATCGCGGTCACGATGTATGAGTTCGCGACTCTCGAGCGGAGTCAGCATCTGCGTAATGCTCCCCGCAGTGACCCCCAACCGGACAGCCAGCTCGGACGGCTTGATCCCGACCGAAAGATCCGGAGTCTCTCCCGTGCCGAGGCCCTGTGCGCCGATTTTGTGGGAATGCCTCAGGCTCATCATGAGAAAAACCTCGTTGGGTTTCAGAACCGTCCCGTCGCCTGCGTCTATCCGCGGCATCTGAAGCCGACTGAAACGACGGGATGCAACAAGAAGATCGCGAGCCCGTGGGTCAAGATTGTCCAGCATCGCGGCTAACTCCTTTAGCGACTAAAATCTTTAGCAGATTTATAGTTTAGTGGCTAAAATAATAATCATGGTCGATTTCGTCAAGAGGACCTGATGGTTTTGCCTCCGCCGTTAGCGTATAATCGGACCGATGGCGACACTCCTATCCCCCGCAAAGCTGAGCAAGGCGAGACGCGGATTCAATATATTCAATATCCTCAATTCATTTTCGTTCGTGTTTCTTTCGGGCTCTTTCATCACCCTGTATGCGATGCGCCTGGGCGCCTCGAAAGCGATGATCGGCGTACTCAATGCCCTGGGCTACGCGACTTTTTTCTTCCTGCCGCTCGGTAAAAGATTCCTGAAAAAAAAGCCCATAATTTGGGTCTTTGGTTGGGCCTGGGTAGGACGATATTCGGCCATGCTGCCCGTCCTCTTCGCGCCCCTGCTTTCGGCGGCCGGCCATCCCGGCGCCGCGGTCGGCCTCGTCCTCGCCGGCGTAGCGGGATTTTCCCTATTCCGGGGCATCGCCATGATCGGCAACAACCCCGTGCTCGACTACCTTGCCTCGGGCGGAGGCGACAAGGCCAGAGCCGACCGCGGCGCCTACATGGTCAACATTTCCATTATCAACTCGATATCGGCGATGATCGCCGGACTCGCACTTTCGGTGGTACTGGGCGAGAACGCCAGTCCCTGGATCTATGCGGGCGCGATAGGTTTCGGAATCGCGGTGGGCTATGCGGGCTGTATCTTCCTCCTTCAGACACCCGAGCCCGCAGGATACAAGAGCGACGAGGCCGGCCCCCTCATGGCTTCCGTCAAAGAAGCGTTCAAGGAACCGTCGTTCAAGCGTTTCATCGAAGTGTTCGTGATTTTGGCTTTTGTGGGGGGCATGGGACGCTCCTTCCTGCCGGTCTACGCCAAGGACGTGTTCCTGCAGGGCGACGATGCGATCATGATCTACGCGCTTCTCGGAAGTCTCGGCTCGGTGGCCATGGGGCTCATCATGCGGCTCGTAGTCGACAGGCTCGGATCCAAGCCTCTGTTCGTGATCAATACCTGCGTGGCGCTGTTCAGCATTGCGCCGATGGCTTTCATCCCCGGCGGAGGAAAAATCCTCCATTCGCCCGCATCGATCGCGCTCTTCCTCTCCTTCGTGCATTTCCTGGCGTCTTTCGGCTTCGCCGGCGAGGAAAGTTCGGGGCAGACCTACTTTTTTTCGATCGTTCCGAAGGAAAAGACCCTGAACATGGGCGTAATCTACTATTGCGCCTACGGTTTCGGCGGTGCGATGGGCTCGGGACTCGGCGGCGTCGCGCTGGACCTGCTGTCCCGCTTCAATGTCGGACAGAGCGGAACATATCGACTGTTCTACGCCATCCTCAGCCTCGCTCTGGTGTATGCGATCATCAGGATGCGCAGTCTGAAAAAACTGGGCTCGGCCTCGGTAGCCCAGTCGCTGGGCGTGATGTTCTCGCCGAGGGATTTGCGCGCTTTCGATCTGCTCGCAAAACTGGACCGCAGCGAAGACCCGGGCGAGGAAGCGCGTCTCATACACGAAATAGGAGAATCCGCATCCACACTGTCGCAGAGCGAACTGGGCGCCTACCTGAGGTCGCCCCGTTTCGAAGTGAGGATGGAAGCACTGCTCGCGCTCGAACACATGCCCGTTCTGGACAAACGCCTCGAACGACCCCTGATCCACGAGGTCGAGCGCCATGTTTTCACTACCGCCTATGTCGCGGCGCGGGTCCTGGGCGGGCACAGTGTCCTGGATGCGCTGCCCATCCTGCGGAAGGCGGTCGACGCCGAAGATTATATGCTGCAAGGGACGGCGATGATGGCGCTCGCGAAAATGCACGACCGCGATTCGGTGCCGCTCATCGAAGCGGTGCTCATGCGGGCGTCCAATCCCCGGGTACGGATATCGGCGGCGGCGGCGCTGGAACTGCTGGGTTCGCGGGGGTCGTTGCCGGCCCTGGCTTCATGCCTGCGCTATGACGATCCGCCCGCCTTCGTATCCGACGAGTTGGTTATCTCGATGGCTTCGATCCTCGGATTCATGGGAAGCTTCTATCCTTTATATTCCTCATTTATCGAAGTCGAATCGCAGGGCATGGCATTCCTGCGCGCCGCGGCGGCCGATGCAATGGCGGGCTCCGAGCGGCACAGGGCATGGGAAAAGGCCCTGACGGAATTGTTTGCAGCGGACAAACCGGACGGGCGCGCGATGGCCGCCTACGTAATGGATGTCGGCATGGATTCCGCCGCCGAGCTGGTGCTGGCCGATGCGCTCATGGACCCGGCACTGGCGTATCGGGGACTTCGCTTCCTCGCGGCGGCCTACCCGCTGCTCGCTACCGCGATACCCGACGCCGAAAACAACGGATGAGGGGCTGAGAAACTTCAGTCGCCCGGCAATTCGATCCGGCGAAGGGCGGGATCGGGGTTGCGGCGGAAGAAAAGAGCCGTATTGCCGATCACGCGTACGACTTCACTTCGGGTCCGCCCGGCGAGTTCTTCCGCGATCGTTCGGCGCTCATCCTTGAAATCGGTAAAGCGAAGCCTCACCAGTTCATGGCGATTGAGCAGCGTGTCGAGCTGTGCGGCGAGGGCATCGCCGGCACCCGCTTTGCCCAGATGCATGGTTACCGCCTCGGTCGAAGCGAGGCCTGTCAGCAGACTTCGCGTCCTGGAATCAAGCATTGACGGACTCCTTTTTCAGAAGGGCAGGGATCGGAGCAGGGAATTGACCAGTCCGATCAAGGCGCCGCAGCCGACCCTCAGAATGAGCAGAATGATGAAACCGGTGATGAGCCCTTGCAGGTAGTTCACCGCCCTGTTCCTGTAAATGACGCGGTTGACTGCATGGAGAGCGGGGTTCAATATCGAATCGACCACTCTAAGGAGAGGATGCAGGCTGTTGAAATGGAGCGCGTACACAATGACGCGCAGCGCGGCGCAGATCGTCAGGAACGTGAGCACGAAGCCGACTACCGACCAGAGTGCGCCCAGGATGATCGAGAGCACATAGCCCACGGTTATGGTTCCCGCATAGGCGAGCGTAGTGAAGATATTGCCGAGCACCGAAAGCGCGATCAACGCAATGACCGGCGAAAAATCGACCTGGCCGGCGCGGAGGAAACGGAAACGCGAAAAAAGCG
>JBDKUJ010000040.1:0-2619 GCA_039679665.1 Rectinema sp.
CTGAAGGAAGAAGTCAAGGAGCCGATGATCATCCTCCTTCTCGCCATAGGCTTGATCTACGGAATATGGGGAAAGATCGGCGACACGGTTACCATCGTCCTGGTCGTCATGGCTGTCTCCCTGGTGGAAGTCTTCACCGAATACAAAGCGAAAAAAAGCATCGAAGCACTGAAGGAACTCGCCCAGCCCACTACGTGGGTCGTGCGGGACGGCAAGCCCCTCGAAGTATCGACCGGACTTCTGGTTCCCGGCGATATCCTGATCCTGAAAAGCGGAGTCAGGATAGGCGCGGATGCTCGTGTCCTTATTTCTCATGGCCTGGAGGCGGATGAATCCCAATTGACGGGCGAGTCGATGGGCATTCCCAAGATTGCCGATCCGATCGCCGTCGATTCAGGCTTAAGCGACAGGAACAACATGCTCCACATGGGGAGCGTCATTCTCAGAGGCAAGGGCGCTGCGATCGTCATAGCCACGGGCATGGATACCGAGCTCGGCAAAATAGCCGGACTCACGCAGGAAGCGGGAGAACCCAAGACGCCTCTGCAGAAATCCATGAAAGAGTTGTCCAAAAATCTTGTCTGGATCGCGGTCGCGTTCAGTGTCCTCATTCCCGTAATCGGGCTTCTGCAGGGCAAGCCGCTCAAGGAAATGATACTTACGGGTCTCTCCCTTTCCTTCGCCACGATTCCCGAAGAGATGCCGATCCTCGTGACCATGCTGCTCGGTCTCGGTTCCATCAATCTTTCCAGAAAAAATGTCCTGATCCGAAGGACCAAGGCGGCCGAGACCCTCGGCAGCGTCACGGTCATCGCTACGGACAAGACCGGTACGCTCACCGAAAACAAAATGCGCATCGCGTCATGGGCGGGGGCTGATGAAAAACTGCTCTTTTCCATGGGCTCGCTTATGGCGGATATCGAATTCGACGGCGCTGGCGGTTTTCTCGGCGATCCCATGGACAGCGCCGTCCTGGGCAGGGCGAAAGAGCTCGGAATCGACCGCACGGAGCTTCGCGCAGCATTCGTTCCCGTGAACGAATCCGGTTTCGATGAAACGAAAAGAATTTTCGAATCGACCTTTCTCCATGACGGAAGGCGGATTTCCGTCATAAAAGGCGCGCCCGAAAGCGTATTCGCCATGTCGGCCCCCAATGCCGCGATGGAAAAAAGTCTCGAAACGGCGATGTCGACCGGATACAGGACAATCGCCGTGGCCCGAAAGGACGAAGCGGAAAGCGTCTATGGAAACGTGGGCATCATCAGTTTCGATGATCCGATCCGTGAAGGTGTGAAAGATGCCATTGCCGAATGCTCGGGCGCCGGCGTAAGGGTCATCATGATCACCGGTGACCATGCCGACACCGCCAGGCGGGTGGCGGCCAACGCCGGCATCGGACTGTCCGGTGTCATCACGGGCGCGGAACTGGACAAACTGTCCGACGATGCGCTCAAATCCGCCGTCAGGCACTGCAATGTGTTCGCCAGGATATCGCCGGAGCAGAAGCTGAAGATCGTCGGAGCGCTGAGGGAAAACGGTGAGGTCGTCGCGGTGACGGGAGACGGGATCAACGATGCGCCTGCGTTGAAAGCGGCGGATATCGGCATCGCGATGGGCGTTTCGGGAACCGACGTGGCCAAGGAAGCCGCGGACATGATCCTGACCGATGACAGCTTCACTTCCATTGTCGGCGCGATACGCGAAGGAAGAAGGCTCTACGACAACCTTTCGAAGTGCGTAAAATACTATCTGGCCTGCAAAGTCGGTCTGATCCTGTCTTTCCTCGTACCTGTGCTCATCAACCTGCCTATGCCTTTCTCTCCTGTGCAGATCATCATCCTTGAGATATTCATGGATCTGGCGGCATCCACCTCCTTCGTAGCCGAACCCGCCGAAATCGATGTGCTGAAACGGAAGCCCAGAAAATCCGGCGAGCCCGGCGGAAATTTCATGAACAGGTCGATGATGACCGGTATTTTTTCAGGCGGCATAACGCTTGCAGTGCTGGTACTCGGCGTCAACTTTTATTCCTGGTTCACGACCGGCGATCTGGCCATTGCCCGAACCTGGGCCTTTGCGAGCTGGCTGTTCGGCCATGTCGGTTTGGCGCTCAACATGCGTACGAGCAAGGTTCCGCTGACGAAAATCGGCGTGTTTTCGAGCAGGCCTTTCAATGTCTGGATGATTGCGATTGTGGTTTTCATCGGCCTGGCGATCAGTGTGCCGGGGATCGGCCAATACCTGAATCTGGCCCCCATCGGGATCGGAACCCTGATGGTCATCGCCCTGATCGCAGTACTTGCCACCTCATGGATGGAAATCCGGAAACATTTCGCAAAAAACCCGGCTTGAGGCGGGCGACGCGCGGCCGGGATATCGCTCGCTACGCGCCGCCCCTGGGCTCCTTGCAGGCCAACTCGTCCATGTGCCTTAAGCGTCGCGAGAGATCCCGGGCAAGATTCATGATGATGAGCGAGAACGCCTTGGGATCGATCTTGAAGATTTCATAGACCGCGCGGTTGGTAATTGTCACGGTTTCGCTCGGTTCGAGCACTCTTACCGTGGCGATGGCAGGCATGGTGTCCAGAAGTTCCATTTCTCCGAAGGTTTCGCCCTCTC
>JBDKUJ010000041.1:0-8557 GCA_039679665.1 Rectinema sp.
GGGCGTCGCGACGAAACTTCCGGAGCTTATTTCTGCTCCGTCGCTTTGATACCGTACTTGCGGTTGAAGCGCTCGATGCGCCCCGCGGTGTCCACGAGCTTCTGCTTGCCGGTAAAGAAAGGGTGGCAGGCCGAGCAAATTTCGACCTGGATGTTCTTTACCGTCGAACGGGTCTCGATGACATTGCCGCAGGCGCAGGTGATAGTCGTGAGTTCGTACTTGGGATGGATCCCGGCTTTCATATCGACTCCTTCACTTGCCCTGCCGTCCTGCATGCCTGAAAACCGGCCATGATGACGGCGATTGTTCACGTTTCCCGAAACCTTCCCGAAGGAAGATCCCTTTCCGCATCCGAACCGCGCCCTTACACGGGCGTGTTCATGGAGCGGAGGAACGCGTCATTATTCTTGGATTTCGTCATCTTGTCAATCAGCAGGTCGATGATCTCGACATCGTCCATCGGGTTGATCACCTTGCGCAGAACCCAGATTTTCTGCAGTTCTTCTTCGGTCAGAAGGAGTTCTTCCTTGCGCGTTCCCGATTTTTTGATGTTGATGGCAGGGAAGGTGCGGCGGTCGGAGAGGCGGCGGTCGAGGTTGATCTCCATGTTGCCGGTGCCCTTGAATTCTTCGAAAATGACCTCATCCATGCGGCTTCCCGTGTCGATCAAGGCCGTCGCGATTATCGTGAGAGAGCCGCCCTGTTCGATGTTGCGTGCCGCGCCGAAGAAGCGTTTGGGCTTGTGCAGGGCATTGGAATCGACACCGCCTGAAAGGATCTTGCCAGAAGTAGGCACGGTCTGGTTGTAGGCGCGTGCAAGGCGCGTTATCGAATCGAGCAGGATGACTACGTCCTTGCCGTGTTCCACGAGGCGCTTGGCCTTTTCCAGCACCATTTCCGCGACCTGCACATGGCGTGTCGCCTGTTCGTCGAAGGTCGAGGAAATGACCTCGGCCTTGACGGTGCGTTCCATGTCGGTGACTTCCTCCGGGCGTTCGTCGATGAGGAGAACGATGAGATACACCTCGGGGTGATTGGTGGTAATGGCGTTGGCGATTTTCTGGAGGAGTATCGTCTTTCCGGTCTTGGGCGGCGATACCACGAGAGCGCGCTGGCCTTTGCCTATGGGGCAGAACAGGTTGATGATGCGCGTCGATATTTCCGTGGTCACCGTCTCCAGATTGAGCTTCTGGTTGGGATAGAGCGGCGTGAGGTTTTCGAAGGGAATCCGGTTCTGCGCCACGGCGGGTTCGTCGAAGTTTACCTGCTCGACCCTGAGCATGGCGAAGAAACGCTCGCCTTCCTTGGGACTGCGGATCTGGCCGTAGACGGTATCGCCCGTTTTAAGGTTGAAAAGCCGGATCTGCGAAGGCGAAATGTAGATGTCGTCCGTGCCGGGAAGATAGGAATTCTGGGGCGAGCGCAGGAAACCGTAGCCGTCGGGCAGTATCTCGAGCGAACCGTAGGCGTAAATGATTCCGCCACGCTCGGTATGGGCTTTCAGAATGTAGAAGATGAGTTCCTGCTTCTTGAAGGAAATCATCTCTTCATGGTTGATGCCGTATTTTACGCCCAGGTCGCGGAGTTCCTTCAAACCTATCTCGGTGAGATCATTGATGGAAACGCGGGAACGGGCATCCTGATATTCAGTGCGCCCGGCGGTTTCGGGCGCTTTGTCGGAAGGCTGCTGCGGACGGTCCAGGTTTTCCTGGCGGCGAACGAAACCGGCCGCCTGGTCCCTTTCCTCGCTTCGTCCGTTTCCCATGGGGTAGCCATTATATGTATAACCGTTTCCGTTGGCCGGGCCGTTTGGTTTGATTTCGGCGGAAGGCTTTTCCTCGGTCTGAACCGGCTGGCTGTGCATGAAAGGCTGCGCCGGCCCGTGATACGCCGCATTCGGCCGGGGAGAGGGCATGGGCGCCTTTTTCTTGAGCCGGATGCGCGCCGGAGTGCGCATTTCTCCTTCGTTCCTCGTGGCGGACACCTCTTCACGTTCCTCATCCGGGCGCAGCGCAAAAAGCGATTCTTCTTCGGTACCGATATCGTCGATCCGCAGATCGTCGGTTCGATTTTTCGACGATTCGCCTTCGATAAATTCGCCTTTGATGAAGTCACCTTCTTCGGCGGCCAGGGGAGAACTCTCCTGGGCCGAAACGGCGGGCGAAGTTTCGGACGACTCCATGCCGTAGGGCAATGGTGTATCAGCCTCCACCTGTAATGAGCCGGAAAGGGTGTCGGCTTTTCTGAGAATTGTCCTGGGTTTTCGGATCATCGCCATGCAGTATCTCCGTAAAAAATGTCCGGATATCCGATTCACACGGAAAGGCCCTCTCGGGCTTTAGTTCCGTTCTATGGATTTGTCGTAGGATTCGTTACGATGCGCAGGTCTTCGGAGGGGAAGATATCCGGACCTTCGCGGGGAAGGGCGCACAGGCCTCGCTCCCCCGACGTCTTCCGCATAAGGCCGGATGACGTACTGGAATGACTATAGACCTGCGGATTCGCTCTGTCAATCGCCGTTTCATCGCGAAGACATGATGAGTTCGCCCTCGCAGCGGGCTCCGTCTTCGATTCGTACCGAATTTGCCGTGATATCTCCCTTTACGGTAGCGGTTCTCGCGAGTTCCACCGAAGATTCGGCTTCGATATTTCCGGAAAGCCCTCCCGCGATGGAAGCCGAAGCAACCTTGAAGGGACCGCCTGCGCACTCGGCGTCGCATTCGACGCGAAGGAAACCCGTGGCGATGATCCGGCCGGCGAAGCGACCCCGGATGCAGAGCGAATCCGAAAACTCGAGCGTCCCTTCGAGCACCGTTTCCGGACCGAGAACGGTACCGAAAAGTAGTGGTTTCTTTTTGCGACCGAAACGGGACATGCGGCGGCTCACGACACCGAGATATTTTTATACGGCTTTTTCAAGGCAGGCAGCGCAGTGTCGCCTTTCTTGAGGTTTTCAGCCTCATTTTTGAGAGGCTCGATCACCGCGTTCAGCTCGTCGAGCTGTGCCAGCGCCTGGGCTAATTCCTTTCTGGTATGATCGACAAAAGGTCCGGCGGTACCGCATTCCGGAAGCAGACCGGAAGCTTCTGCGGTGAGTTTCTCAAGCGTATTGCCCAGGGTTTTTACGAAAAAAAGAACGCGATCAGCGATTTCTTCGGAGAGCCGGATCCGTTCTTCACGACGTTCGATCTGACCGACAAGTTCGCGCGTGCGCAGGAGAGCCCGGATGCGGGCGAGCACTTCGCTAAAATTGAAGGGTTTCGTGATGTAATCGTCGGCACCCAGTTCGAGGCCTTCGACTTTGTCTTTGACATCGTCCATCGCCGAAAACATGACTATGGGAATATCGGCGATATCGCGAAAGTTTTCGCCGGAGCGGATGGCGCGGGTAAGTTCCCAGCCGGAGACCTTGGGCAGGACATTGTCGAGCAAAATGAGGTCGGGCTTCCATCGGGCAAGAAGATCGAGCGCTTCCGCGCCGTCCCTGGCGGTCTTGGTTTCGAAGCCGAGATTGCCGAGCATGACTTCGAAGAACTCCAGCGTCATGGCTTCATCGTCGGCGATGAGGATTTTTTTCCTTGAATCGTTACTGTTCATGGAACTCTCCATATCGCCCTAAAGGGGGGCCGGCCGGAACCCATTCGCTGCATCATTGTCCCATGAGGACCCGGCCTTGTCAACAAAAAGGGCGGGCAGGGAAGTACTCCCGACCCGCCTCTCGTCCCGCTTTGCAGCCGGAGCATCATTCGGCGAACTTGTCGCCTTGGGCTTGTGTCTTTCGCGTGCGAAAATCTGTCTTTCGCGTTCGAAAGCCGGAAGCCCGTCAGTCCTCGTCGGAGATCTTGGCCTTCGAGTGGCCGATAAGCTGAGGATCGAGTCCCCATGCGGATTTTTTGAGCTCCCGTCCCGGCCTGAAACCGGCAACGCCATGATCCTCGACGGACACGATTTCACCAGTCTTGGGATTGCGAGCTCTCGACCTTCCCTTTCTGAGTTTTACCTCGAAAGTGCCGAAGCCTCTGAGCTCGACGGTTTTGCCGCCCAAAATGGCGGTTTTGATCTCTTCGAACAGAGTGTCGATGAGTGCGTGGATTTCCTTGCGGTTCGTCTTGCTGGTGGCCGGAAGAGAACCGTACAGTGCTTCGATCAGTTCGGCTTTTGTCACCTTGCCAGCCATTCTGCTTTCACTCCCGAAGTGGAAAATGCCGGCTTCAGTTTCAGCCGGCTCTGAGTGTCGGAGGTTCCGCGCACACTGGCGCGGATATGCCGCCGATCGACCTCGTATGGATATGTCTTCAGGCACCGAGCCTGTTGACGAGTCTCTGCATGCGGGATTTCTTGCGGGCGGCCGCGTTTTTCTTGACAATGCCCTTGCGCGCGGCGGTGTCGATCCTCTTGATCATGTCCTGCAGGGCGGTTTCGGCTGTGGCCTTGTCGTTGCCCTGTGCCGCGCTCAACACTTTTTTTGCGGAGCTGCGGATGGCACTCTTGGCGCTCTTGTTCTGGATGCGACGCTTTTCATTCTGCCTCTGACGCTTTTCTGCGGATAGATTCTTCGTGCTCAAGGGAAATCCTCCCGTATGACATTGCCCGGACCGGTACCGCCGGGGTCGCTTTCCGTATCGACGTAGAAAACTAGCAGACAGTCAGCCGTATTGTCAATATGTGCGGACCTTCTTCACGTTCCTGACTTTCCGTAGTATAAGGAATTACTGGGGAAATCGAATGCTGAACGCCTTTATCGTCGGTATCATAGTAGCTGGATTCGTCTGGTGGGACTTCCTGCTTGTGTTTTCATTCGCCTTCAAAAGTAAAAAAGCCGCCATCCGGGATTGCCTTCGATTCGAGGCAAAGGCGCTCCATCTGATATCGGCCGCTTTTTTCGCATACCGGGGCGGCTTCAGGCTGCATATCCAGAATCGTGTCGCCGAACCGCTTCCCGACCGCTTTCTCATCATCGCAAACCATCAGAGCATTCTTGATATCGTCATGATAATGGACAACATGCCCGTCAAGGCCAGGGCCCGTTTTGTGGCGAAAATGGAATTGAGCTATGGAGTACCGCTCATTTCGACACTGTTGCGGCGGCTGGGCCACGCGCTCGTGCGGAGAAAAGGCGATCCCCTCCAGGCCATGCGGGCTGTGGAAAAGTTCGCGCACCGCTGCAAAGCGGACGGTAATTGCCCGGCGATATTCCCCGAAGGCACAAGATCGCGCACCGGCGAGCTCGGCACCTTCCATTCCGCCGGCGTTCGAAAAATTCTGGAAGTGGAAAAACTTCCCATTCTGGTCATCGCCGTCGACGGAGGCTGGAGGGTTGCAAGTCTGAAGGATTTCTTCAGAAAATTTGGAACGACGCCCTATTATATGCGCTATGTTGCCCTTTTGCCGGCGCCGCAGGACAAAAGGCAGACACTCGAAGCAATCGAGGAGTCGCGTACACTGATAGCTTCAGCTCTTGCGGACTTACGAAAGAATTATCCTTGACCGGCGAGTTCGGCGCCGAAAAGCGACATTCCTGACGTTTATACATCGAAGGGGCCGACCAAGAAGAAATTCTTGGCCGGCCCCTTCGTTCCGTACGATCTATTAATCAGTTGAAGTCGCTGGGGCGGCGCTCTGTCCGCTTGCACTTTTCGCACTCGGCGACATTGTGAATCTTGCCGTTTTCGAAAAGGGTTTTCATCTTCACTTCACCGCCGCAGGGGCAGAAGAAGCGATGAGTAGTGCTCGACGTACGGGAGTTCTTGGATATCTGTGCCATGGCTCGCTCCTTGGATTCCGCGTAAAGATATATGAGCCGACGCCGCCTTGTCAATCTTCCGGCGCGGAGCCGCAAGTGACAGTACGCAAAAAAAATGGCCGCCGGGTAAGGAGGAGTACCCGGCGGCCAGGCGCGATGGAGAAACATGAAGAGGCGAATCGTCTGTCGCCCTGCACTATGAATAATACTTGAAGAATCGTTCGGTTACAAATCAGCGTGGGCTTTTTTTGAATATTTCGCGAATCTTTGCGACAATGTTGCGGAAAATGTCGCCCGGACGGCTTGAACCTTTTGCCTGGTCGAGTTGGCCATGCAGGTCACGTGCCGCGTCCCCCACACCGAAGTCGATGCCGTATTTCTTTTTTAATTGATCCCAATGTCCTACCAGAAAAAGATATAAGTCGGACGCCGTCCTGCCGGAAAAATGGGAAAGAAGCCCTTCTTCCCGGATGGCGAGTACGACGGGACCATATACTTCTTCATGCCAGGACCAGAGGGCCTCATCGAATCCGATCTCGTCTTTCCTGTTCTGATTGATGAAGTATTTATGTACGCGGATGTGCTCCTCGATGAGGTCGTAGCGGCCGGGTTCGGTGAAATCGAGGCCGGTATCGCCCGTGATGCGCAGGTAATCCGTTCGTTCGTAGAAACGTTTTTTTTCGAAGGCGACCACCGCCGCCTTGAGCGCATCGAAGTCCATGCCGGGACTGATGTCCACCGTGGAATCGAGTTGGGTGACTTCGGCGTCGATTTCTTCCTGCCCCCTGAGCCGCCCGACCGAAATGCGATGATTGCCGTCACGCACAAAATAGACCCCCCCGAGAGCGTAGAGCTGGACTGGGGGCAGGACTACATCCTTGTAGTGAGCCGAGTCGATGCTGGTCCAGCGACGCCTGAGATGTTCCTTGCGCGGCAGAAAATGGCGGTCAAAATCCCTGTAACGCCCCTCGCTTCCGATCACTTTGTCCAGCGGGACGGTTTTCATCCCTGCGTAGCGCTCGCCGGATGGTTTGACCAGGTTTTTTACCTCATCGAACGAGAGCAGGTTGTCGTGTGTGAGCGTGAGGAAGGACGCCACACGGGAAAGGAGCTCTTTCGTGCGCGCCTTGCCGAAATCGCTTTCCGCCATCTCCGAATACCAGTCGCCCATCAGCTTCTCCCTCCGGTTTCGATGACTTTGTGGCCGTATACATTTATGACTGTCGTACTGCCCATTTGCGTTTCCCTCGCGGTCTGAAGGTCGTACAGGTGCACATGCCCGTGCACGAAATAGGCGGGTGCGGCGGCGCGGATCAGCCAGCGGAATGAAGAAAATCCGCGATGGGGGAGGTCGGGTCCGTCATGGATGCCACATGGAGGAGAGTGGGCCAGAATTATGTCGACGCCTCTGCCCGTAAAAAGCCGTCGCACCAGAAGACCGGGGAGCATCAACGCGATTCTCCATGACATGGAAAATTGACTGAATTGATTGGGCCCGGAATTGTACCGCATCGACCCGGGTATACCGAGAATCCTCAAACCCGATTCTTTTTTTACTTTGAAAGCGATGCGCCCGGTCATGGCGCGCGAATCATGGATTTCGAGCGCATTGAAATTCGAAACCCTGGCTGCGGCCGAAAGGCCGGGCTCCGCGTCATGATTGCCCGCGACTGAAACGATCGGCCTGTTCAGCATCGACGTGATATAACCGAGATACTCGTCGGGCAAGTCCCCGGCCGAAAGGACGAGATCGACGTCGCCGAACCTTTCCCGGATTCGCGGAGAATACACGAGAAGATCCACTTCATCGGCGACACACAGGATTTTTACCGTGTCCGGCCTGTGTTTCATCCGGTAATCCTGCCCACCATACGGTACAGCCTCTCCCTGTCCATCCGTATCCAGATCGGTCGACCGTGGGGGCAACGGGCGACGGGCAGTTCAAGCGCCCGCCTGAAAAGATCACAGGCGGCCGCCGGATCGAGTTCGTCGCCATCTTTGACCGCGGCACGGCAGGCGATGGTGGCGATGATCCTGTCGCCGGGAATACCGCCGCCCCCCTCCAGGATTTCGGCGAGCGCCGTGACGGCTTTTTCGCCCAGAATGGAAGGTACGCCTGTCACTATCCAACGGTCGGACTGCTTTTCGATACGGTAGCCCGCTTCGCGCAGCTGGACGCTCGATAACGCGAGTCCTGATTCGGCATCGGCGCCGAGTTCGTCGAGCACCAGAGGAACGAGCAGAGGCTGTTCCGCGGAACCTTTTTCCTTGAGCCCGTCATAGAGGATGCGTTCGTGGGCCGCATGCTGGTCGAGGATATATAGAATTTCATCCATTTCGAAGAGAAGAAAGGGACCGAACACATGGCCGAGATAGCGGAACCCCTCTTTTGCCCGAACCGATGGAGGCTGCGCCGAAGCGTCCGCGAGAGCGGCGAGCGCTTCGTTCGAATGGCGGATTCCGTTCGGGTCGTGGATATTTCCTTCCCGGAATTCCGGGAACCGGGAAGCGGAGTACCGGAACTCCGGAGGGGAAGGCATTTCGCGGACTTCCGATATTCCGTAGAACTCGGCTGCGGGCTCGATCCGGGGATCACCGAAATCGCTTCCGCCGTAGCCAGCGCTTGAAGCGAGTGCGTCGCGGAGACCAGCGAACAGGGCAGATTTTATTTTGTCGGGATAATTTATGAGGACTTCACGCTTGGCCGGATGGATATTGAAATCCGCCTGGGAGGGATCGACTTCGGCGAAAAGGAAAACGCAGGGTTTCATGCCGCCCGGCAACCAGGGCGAGTATGCGTATTCCAGCATGCTC
>JBDKUJ010000042.1:0-5236 GCA_039679665.1 Rectinema sp.
GTGCGCGCTGCGCTGCGATTGTAGCCGCCTTCCTTCGAGGGAAGGGACGGATCGCCGCCGCGCATACCGATTTCGTCGCCGTAGTACAGGAACGGAATGCCGGGCATCGTCATGAGAAATCCGAGGGCGACTTTCAATTCGGAGTCGCCTCTGCCCGCGGCGAGGCGGCATATGTCATGGTTGCCGGTGGGCAGCGCGATGTAGCCGTGGTCTTTGGTCGCGCGCAGTTGTTCGAGATAGGTCCGGAAGAACGATTTGATATCGCCGTCGCCGCGGCCGTCGAACCAGCTGGAGCCGCGGTTCTGCTCGTGCGGGTTCCGCCATTTTTCCGCCCTGAAGAGGAACATGTAGGCATCGACGTTGAAATGAAGCATGAAATCGATGTGGAAACCCGCTTCGATCGCTTTTTCCGGATCCGACCATTCGGAGATGAGTGCGGCTTCCGGATAGTCGCGGTCCACCATTTCGCGGAAACCCTGCCATAGCGCCATCGTAGCTTTTTTGTCCGGATCGTTTTTTACAAGGGAAGAAGCCATGTCCACTTTGAATCCGTCCGCCCCCATGTCGAGCCAGAAGCGCATGATCCGCTCCAGTTCGCGCTTTGTGGCTAAAACCGAGGGATGATCGACGGGCATCTGCCAGGGTTTTGCGGAATCGGGATGGGCGAAACCGTAGTTCAACGCAGGCTGGAACCAGAAGAAGTTGGTCATATAGGCGCCATCGCGTTGGGCGAATCCCTTCACGAAGGAACTTGCGGGATCGACCTCTTCCCAGGTCGAGTCGGTCCATATGAAGCGGTCCGAAAATTCGTTGCGCTCGTGTCTGCATGATTCGCGGAACCAGGGATGCCGTATCGATGTATGCCCCGCGACGAGATCGAAGCAGACTCGCATTCCGCGCTCGTGCGCCGCTTCGAAAAGCCTGCGGGCATCGTCGTTCGTTCCGTATCGGGGAGCGATGCGGTAGAAATCCGACACATCGTAGCCGCCGTCCCCGAAAGGGGATTCATTGAAGGCGGTGAGCCACAGGGCGTTGCAACCGAGCCCTTTGATGTAGTCGAGCTTCGAAGTGACTCCGTTCAGATCCCCTATTCCGTCGCCGTTGGAATCGGCGAAGGATTGGAGATAGATATTGTAGAACACGGACGAAGAGAGCCAGGAAGGTCCTTTGGGGGTCATGTTTCAGCCTATGAATATCGGATTGCAGAGCCCCACGAGGAGGGGCACTCCGGGAAGGAGTTCGCGCCAGATTTCGGCGCGATAAAAGCCGACTCTTTTCGCGGGGAATGCGGCCTTGAAATCGCCCGAAAAATCGACGGCCCATTCCTGCGTCACGTGCGGTTTCCGCGATTCGCCCGATCCATCCAGCACTCTGACGATATCGCCCGGCCTGACCGAAGCGACCAGGACTTCGACTTCG
Source organism: Rectinema sp. (assembly GCA_039679665.1). GTDB lineage: Bacteria > Spirochaetota > Spirochaetia > Treponematales > Rectinemataceae > JBDKUJ01. The sequence goes on from JBDKUJ010000042.1 coordinate 1,420, forward strand.
TGCCCGCCTCCCGGCGACAGTCGAACCGTGTCGCCCAACCCCGCGTTTCCGATCCGGAGTTCGGGTCTCGGACCCGATTTCGATTCGGAGAGGAAAGAGCGGCCGGCGAGGATGCCGGCGAGAATATCCCTGCGTGACCGGGATTCGGCGTATACGAAGGTCGTCGGGGAGCCGTACATCCTGTGCGGCTCGTCCCTGTGCATGTCGGAGCCGCCCACGGCCGCGATGCGCTTTCCGCCGGCGAGGGCGGCGTGCCATATGGCCACCGCGCGGATCTCGGCGGGTTTCATCGGACCGTTCCATACTTCCATGAGGTCGTAGGAAAGGTCTTCGAAGCCGAATTCCCAGGGGCAGTCGTCGCATGCGATGTGATTGAGCGAAATGACGGCGCCGGACTTCCTGGCTTCGGCGAAGGCCGAAGCCATTTCTTCGCGCGTATTGGAAAGCGGGTCGCCCGCGAAATCGACGGTATCGCCCGAGAAATAGAAATTGGCGTGGCCGCGATAGTTCGTGAATTCCATCCCGGGAATGACGACGATACCGTCCGCGCGGCCGATTTCCGTATTCTGTCTCGTGTTGTTGTGGTCGGTGAGGGCGATGAAGTCGAGGCCGGCCGCGCGGCATCGGTCGATCACCGCGGCGGTGGCGTATGCTCCATCCGAGTTGTTCGTGTGCATGTGCATGTCGCCTGCGAGGAGGACGCGCTCCTTGGGCACGAGCCGGACGCGAACGTCCACGCGGACCTTTTCACTGATTCTGTAGAGCCCCAGCGAAACCGACCAGCTGCCTTTCATGATGGGGCCGATTCTGTAGCCGGGCGTGGCTTCATAGGCAGAAACAGCCGCCGAGCGCCGCTCCGAGCCGGACCAGCCGCGAAATTTCCCCTCTCCGTCGACGAGACCCAGATCGACCGCGTTCAGCTGGACTTTCTCGGTGCCGTCGGCTCTCGGGAATTCCCCGTAGCGGGGGTAGTCGTATTCGATTTCGATGCGGTCGATATTGTCGGGCACTTCGAAGCCGAGCCTGATGTAACGGCCGCGGTCCGCCTCGCCATATGTCTCCGTGAACCTGATCTCGTATGCCATAGCCCCGCTCCGTCGGCGCAGGAGAACCCTTGCCCCGGTGCCGTCTTTTTAAAGCGGCGCCGGAGCGCATTGCGGGTTCTCGATTCCGGAATTCTTCGTTCAGTCGATGATCTTTTTAGCTTTGAGTTCGGCGGTGCACTTGGAAATCGCGGACGCCGCGTCGAGTTTTCCGAGGATGCACTCGGTCATCCATTTGGACATGACGTCGTAGTAGGCGCGTGCGTCGATCTTGCCGTTGGCGAAGCCCATGGGCGCCACTTTGACGTCCGCGCGCTTGCCGATGGCCACGGATTCCATCACGCCGGGGTTCATGGGAGCAAGCACCGACAGGTCGAAATTCTTGGAGATCGGGAAAGGAGCGCCATGATCCTTGGCGTGCTTCAGGCCTTCCTCGGTGAACTCGAGCTTGCCGCCCTTGATGACATAGTCGTAGCCTTCGATGCCCGCGGACAGGAGAAGAGCTCCTTCCTTTGTCGCGAAGTATTCGATGATCTTGAATGCCGCATCGGGATTCTTCGCATTGGCGGGGATCGTCCACAGGGAGGCGCCGCCCTGTTCGATCAGGTAGTTGCCGTCCGGACCCTTGACGCCGGGCAGGCCGACTACATTCACCTTGTCCGGATAGGTTCCGGCGGTTTTCGCGTTGTTGTTATACAGGCCGGTCCACGCAGCCCAGTCGGAGTCAAGAACGATGTCCTGGGACTGCCACATCTTGTTGCGCATGTCGCCAGTTTTTCCGGTGAAGGAAGCCGGGTCCATGAGGCCTTCGGCGTAGAGTTTGGCCAGCCATTCCCAGACAGCCTTGGCTTTGGGGTCTACATAGGGAGCGTACTTCTTGCCGTCCGCGCCCACGAAAACGCCGCGTCTGAGTCCCATCGAGGAGAACCAGGGCTGGAGGTCCCAGATATCGGTCATGTAGGCGAAGAAGGGATAGTAGGGCTTGCGGCCGTTGGCTTCCATGTAGGCTTTGACTTTCTTCAGCATCTGGTAGTAGTCGTCGAGGGTGGTCAGCTTGTTGAGGTCGATTCCCGCTTTGTCGGTGATCGCCTTGTTGACGTTCGGCAGGGGGAATACTTCGAGCTTGTTGAAGCCCGCGTAGTACTTGCCGTCCAGGGCGATTTTCACCAGTTCCGCCTTGTCCACGTTGTCGGCGTAGATTTTCGATTTCGCGATGCGGGCGGTGAGGTCCTGGATCGCTCCCTGCTCGGCCAGTGCGTACATCTGGAACTGGCCCATGTAGACGAGGTCGTATTCCTCGCCGGCGCCCAGTTTCTGCATCATGACCTGGTCGTACCCCGCGGGGACTTTTTCCCACACGATGTCCAGGCCGGTGGCTTTTTCGAGAGCGGCCTCGAAAAGTTTGTTCTCTTCGTCCGTCTTGCCGCCTGTCACGGCAGTCAGGGCTTTTACGGGTCCCGCGGCAAATACCGCCGCAGGGAGGATCGCAACAAGTACGATCACCAACGCGATGATTCTCTTCATGCTCTGCCTCCTAAAGAAATATTGGATCGAAAACGCCGGCCCGGCCGGCGCGGATAGCCAAAACCAATTGTCCATGCGGCGCGGGCTTCGAACCCCGCGGCCTCCTGCTTACCCTTTCACCGAGCCCAGCAGAGCTCCCGTCACGAAAAAGCGCTGGGCGAAAAAATACAGAAGCACAAGCGGCACCGCGGATATCACTACGGCCGCCATTTTCGCATTCGCGAAGATGTACTCGGTTCCCGATGTCGATGTCTGGTCGAAAAGAAGCCAGCGCAGCATCACGGGAAGGGTGGTCTTTTTCATGTCGGACACGAGGGTGACCGTGGTGGAAATGTTGTTCCACCGCCTGATCAGTTCGAGTGTGCCTATGGTCATGATGCCCGGTTTGGAAAGGCGGAGATAAATCTTCCTGAAAATCTTGAACTCGGAACATCGGTCGATCCTCGCGGCTTCGGCGAGCGATTTCGGCACGCTGATGAAATAATTCCGCATGAGGAGGACGCTGAATCCCGACACCATTCCGTTCACGATCAGGCCCGTGTAGCTGTTGATGAGGTGATATTGCTTGTTCACCGCATAGATCGACACGAGGGTGAGTTCGCTCGGAATCGTCATGGTGAAGAGGACCAGGGAAGTCATCACCTTGCGGAACGGCATGTCTTTCTGCATGAGCACGTAGCCCGCCATCGCCGAAAGGATTACGTGGGCGACCGTGCCCGCGAGCGACACAAAGACGGTGTTGAAGAACGGTCGCCACAGGTCGATATAATCCCAGATGAAAACGTAGCCCTGGACGGTGGGCGGGATCGGCAGCAGCACGAGCCCGGGCGTTTCCGACGCGGCCTTCGTCGAGAAGGACACGGCGAGTACGTTGATCATGGGCAATCCCATCAGCAGGACGACGCATATGATGAAGAGCGCATCGATGGCTGCGAGCGGAAGAGGGAGGCGGTCGCGTCGTATGGGCGAATCGCGCATTGCGGCCTCCTACAGCTCGTCGTACCTGATCAATTTTCGCGTTATCGCGACGATGACCAGGGTTCCGACCATGACGAGTGCGGCTCCGGCGGTGGCCGTGCCGACCTTGAAATTGATGATTCCCGTTTCGTAGATATAGACGAGGAGTGTACGTATCATCCGTTTGTTGGCGGGATTCTGCATCACGTATATTTCGTCGAAATGGGTGAGGACGCCCATGGCGAGCAGGACCAGGATGACTTTCATCGTTCCGCGCAATGAGGGGAGGATTA
>JBDKUJ010000043.1:0-4896 GCA_039679665.1 Rectinema sp.
TGCGGGCCCTTGAAAAGCATTCCGAGGCCGATCACGATGCGGCCGCCGAAATCGAGCAGCGGGGCCGGTTTCTCGGGCGGGGCGGAAAGAACGGCACCCGCGAGTTTGGTTCCGTGTTGCGCGATGAGCGCCATGCCAAGGAGGGCGCCGAAAGAGTGACCGAAATAGTACAGGGGAAGGCCGCCCGATTCTTCCACCGCATATGCGCCGAGTTCGACAAGGTCGCGGACGACCCTGTCAAATCCGTCCGAATCGGCCAGAAAGCCGCGATCGGCTCCGGGATCGGTGGCACCGTGCCCGCGCAGATCGGGTATCCACAATTCGAGTCCAAGCGGGTTGAGGACTCCCGCCAATTTGAGGAAGCGCGACGAATGGTCGTTCATGCCGTGTCCTACGACCAGAACAGCCCTGGGCTTCCCTTCCGGGCTTGAGCGCAAGTACGCCAATTCCTTTCCGTCCGAAGCCCTGAAGCGCAATCCGCGTTCGACCATGGAATCCCTCCCTGTCGGCTCAAGGCATGATTGTAGGCCCCCTCGCGCGCTGGAACAAGGCCGCGTTTTCGGGGTAGTATCGAAGCGGTATCGAACCTGAATCGCACCGATCGAGGATTGAATATTGAAGGAATTTCTTTCCCGCGACGCGCAGGACAGCATGGCTCTGGGCGAACGCATCGGAAAACTTGCCCCCTCCGGCGGAGTCGTCGCTTTCCGCGGTGATCTTGGCGCAGGCAAGACCACACTGGCAAAGGGTGTCGCCCGCGGCCTCGACATCGCCGAAGAAGTCAGTTCGCCCACTTTTACCATAGTGTCGGAATATACGGGCGGGAGGCTCCTCATGCGCCACATCGACGCATACCGCCTTTCGGGCGACGCGGATTTCTCCGAAATCGGGGGCCCCGAAATGCTCGGAGAAGCGGGTACGCTCTGTCTTGTCGAATGGAGCGAACGACTGCCCGAAAGCTTCGGGCCGGAGACCTGCACGGTCGACATCAGAGTCGAACCCGACGGAGTCCGCAGGATACGGCTTTCGGGTTCATGGATCGAGGAGGCCGCAGGATGAATATTCTCGCGTTCGATACTTCGGCCGGCACCCTCGCCGCGGCTTTTTCGGATCCATCCGGCACATCGGTCTCGGTCGGCAAGCCGGGCATGCATCATGCCGAGGGCTTGATGGCCGCGATAGACGACTGCCTGCATCGTTCCGGTGCGGAAAAAACCGATATCGATCTGGTGGCCTGCGCCCTGGGACCGGGTTCTTTCACTGGACTTCGCATCGGCATGGCGACCGCGAAGGCGCTCGCGCTCGCGCTCGGCATACCCTGGGTCGCCGTCCCGACGCTCGATTGCATCGCAGCCGGGCACGACTCCTTTCCCGGTCCCGTTGTGAGCGTGCTGGACGGGCGGAAAGGGCGAGTATATGCGGCACTCTATATCCACGGAATGCGATCCGGCGAATGGCTCGATATCGCTCCCGGCGCCCTCGTCGGGATGCTGGACTCCTGGCCGGAGGTACTGTTCGCAGGCCCGGATTCGGCGCTTTTCACCGAGTACGCGCTCGAGCGGCCCGGATTCGCCACGGAAACGGACGACCCCGCCCGCCGGGCTTCGGCCATGGCCTCGCTCGCCCTGAAAGAGTTCGAAGCCAACGGCCCCGCTCCGGACGATTCCGGCCCGCTCTATCTGCGCGAGCCGGAAATCGGAATCAAAGCTTCTTGATGTACGCCCGACGGCGCTTGTGCTGGCGCTTCGAGTAGTCTTTCCACAGCCCCTGTACGGCAATGTTGGTTTCAAGTTCGGGATTGGACTCCGCATACTTGACGCCATTGTCGATCGCACTTTGGGTAAGCGCGGTCATGAGGAGTGCGACAACGCCGCGCGACTTGAATTCCGGCCGGACGGCGACCAGAAGCATATCCATCACTACCGGTTTTTTCAGCGCCCGCAGCATTCTGATCCAACCGATGGGAAACATGCGACCTTTCGACTTCTGCAAAGCTTCCGCAAGGCTGGGGATGGTGAGGGCGAAGGCGGCCAGCTTGCCCGAGCCGTCAACCAGAATCTTGGTGAATCGGGGATCCACGAACCCCAGATATTGGTCGATATACGACTTCACCTGACGCTCGGACAGAGGGACCGTGCCGTACAATTCCTTGTACGCTTCGTCCAGAAGGCCGAAAATCTGCTCGCCGAACCGCGCGATGAGGTCCTTGGGCTTCTTCCAGTCGTACAGTTGCAGGCCGCTCCGCTTGGACAGAATTTCGTTGACGCGTAGTACTTTTTCGGGGATCGAATCCGGAACCTGCAGGAGAAACTCGATCCAGTCCACATCTTTGGCATAGCCAAGGCGATCCAGGTAGTCGACGTAGTACGGATGGTTATAGATGGTCGCCATGGTGGAACGTTCTTCGAAACCCTCGACGAGAAGGCCTTCCCGATCGAGGTCGGTGAATCCCAGAGGGCCCTGGATCGCTTCGAGCCCCTTGCTGCGCGCCCAAGCTTCCACGGTTTCCATGAGCGCTTTCGCGACTTCAAAATCCTCGATGAAGTCGAGCCAACCGAAGCGGGCGTATTTGTTGCACCATTTTTCGATATAGTGCCGGTTCACTATGCCGGCGACGCGGCCGACCATGCGGCCGTCTTTCCATGCGGTCCAATACTCGCCTTCGCAGAAATCGAACGCGGGATTCTTGTTTTTTCGCAGAGTGTTCATTTCATCGAAAATCGGCGAAGGTACCCAGTAGGGATTGTCGACGTACAGAGTCTCCGGAAACACGACGAATGCCTTCAATTCCTTATTAGTCGAGACTTTCCTGATTTCTATCGACATTATGCCTCCCTTTCGGCGTCTCATTTTTTCGGAGACGTTGCCTTCCAGTCGTGGATAAAATGCTCATAAGCGGCGATGGTCGCGGACAGGACCAAGTCTCCGAGTTCACCTCTGCCGAGCCAGTCGTTGCCCTCGGATATATAGAGATGATCGAGTGTACCCTGCGCTTCCGCGGGCGTGAAACTCGGATCGCTTTTCCGATGGTTTTCGAGCCCCAGGAGGGTGCTTTCGAATACGTCCGTGCGCTTTCGCTCTCGCCAGTCCAGTTCGTCCATTTCCGCTCCATGCCCGATGTCCATGTCAGCCGGCCACATGGCCGCGGTCGTCGGTCCGATGCGCGCAGAAGTATATACGCCATGGAAGCGGCTGTAAACGAGTCACCTCCACGCGAAACAATGCATCTATAGCCTGCTCTTGACTAAGTCCCGGCGCGGCGGGTATAAATCCCCGTACTCGGCGGGATAGCTCAGTTAGGTAGAGCAAGCGGCTCATATCCGCTGGGGCGTGGGTTCAAGTCCCTCTCCCGCTAGGCGACAAAGACGGCTTTCTTCGGAAAGCCGTCTTTTTTTGCTTTTTACCCCCTTTTCCGGCGTCAAGCCTTGCGCCGGGAGTGATTCCGGGTAGAAGATCAGTACATATATACCGCCGTACGAAGACTGGGTGTCTGTCTTCTCTTTCGGGAGGTTGTGAATGCTCGGTAGCGAGAGTGGAGCCGAAGCGATCCTGCTCGTGGAAGACAATCCCGACGACGAAGAACTGGCTCTTCTGGCATTCAAGGCAAGCGACGTCGCCGCCAGAGTGATCGTCGCGCATGATGGTGTCGAGGCTCTCGACTACCTGTTCAGAAGGGGAAGCTACAAAGACAGGGTGCCCGGAAAGGATCCGAAACTGGTACTCCTTGACCTGAAATTACCCCGGATCAGTGGACTGGAAGTACTGAAGCGCATGCGCGCCGAAGCCCGCACCCGGCTTATTCCCGTCGTCATGCTCACCACTTCGAACGAAGAAAGCGACATCTTCGCCTGCTACCAAAGCGGTGCCAACAGCTATATACGCAAGCCGCTGGAATTCGACCGTTTCAAGGATACCGTCCGGCAGCTCGGACGGTATTGGCTTCAGTACAACGAAACGCTCTGAATGACGAGGCATCAACCGATGACCCACCCGGAACGCGAACAGACTGCGCTGAGGATACTCCTTCTTGAGGACAACCCGGATGATGCCGGGCTGGTTTCGTTGTCGCTGCGCGAGATGGCTCCCCCTCCCCTCCTGGAATGCGTAGAGTCCAAAGCGTCTTTCAGGGAAGCCCTCTTCCGCCGCCCTCTGCCCGATGTGATTCTGTCCGATTGGTCCCTGCCGCAGTTCGACGGCCTGTCCGCCCTTCTGATGACGAGGGAACTCGGACTCGAGATTCCGTTCATCATCGTATCGGGGAAAATCGGCGAAGAGGCGGCCATAAAGGCGATCAAGCTGGGCGCCTTCGATTATGTCATCAAGGATAATCTGGGTCGGCTCTCCTCGACGATCGAGCATGCGCTCGACACCGAGCGCCGCCGGCAGGAGGCCGTGGCCGCAGAAAATGCCTTGCGCGAAAGCGAACTCCGGTACCGGAACATTTTCCAGAACAACCACACCATGATGGCGATACTCGACCCCGATACGGGAGTCATCCTTGACGCAAATCCCGTCACTTCGGCGTTTCTGGGAATTCCGGCCACGGAACTCGGCGGGCATTCACTGTCAGACTACCTTGTCGGGGAATCACGCGAGCGGGCGCTACAAGAACTGAAAGAAGCGCTGAACGAAGAACGCATCGAGGGTTCGGGTATCTGCCGTCGCGCAGACGGCGCCGTCCGCGACCTGGAAATGAACTACAGCCCTATCGTGATCAACGGGAAAAAACATCTTTATACGATTTTCCACGATGTGACGGAAAAAAAGAAAGCAGTCGAATCGCTTCGCCTGCAGTCGGCCGCCCTCAATGCGACTGTCGATGCCATCGTCATGACCGACTCCGACGGCCTCGTCGAATGGGTAAACCCTGCCTTCTGTGCTCTTTCCGGCTACGAA
>JBDKUJ010000044.1:0-6124 GCA_039679665.1 Rectinema sp.
CTCGGCCCTTCGACATCGCGCAATTTTGGCAACAGTTTCTGCGAACAGAGAACGACACTCGTTTCGGAATGCCGAATGATGTTGCCGACCTGCTCCGCGATGAAGTCCGTCAGGATCGGTACGAGAATGGCGCCTATGCGGGAAGCGCCAAGGTATGCGACTCCCCAGTGCGGAGAATTTTCAGCGAATATGGCGACTTTGTCGCCCTTTTTGACTCCCCATGCAAGCAGGGCGGCGGCGACTTTTCTTGTGGCCGGTTTGAGATCGGCGTACTTCAGCGGCTGGGCACCCACCATAGCGAGGGCAGGGCGATCGGCATAAAGCGAGCCGCTTTTTTCCAGCATTTCCGTGAATGTAAAATCTTTGACTTTGTACAATCCGCACTCCCGACCGCGCACGTATAGTGCAGTCAATCACCAATTCGACAAGTATAATCCCGTAAACAGCCAACGTCATCCGGGAGCGCAAAGTTCATGAAATGTTAATCGTTTAATTTCAATCGTTTCCGTACACTGAAAGCACGCCGGAAGAACCGCCGGCGGTTATGAAACAGCCGCTCATAAATGCGGCATCGGTTGCGCAGTCCGCGCCGCTGCCGTCACCGGGTGTGGGAATCAGTACATCATTGGACAGGGCGAGTCCCGTTACGGGCGACAGCTCCGTAATAGCGATACCGCCGCTTCCAAAAATACCGAGATGTGGCGAGTCTTGTGCCGCACCTCTGGCGACGCCGGCAGCCATGCCTTTGGCGGGAAGAACCGATTCGGGAATCTGTATGCTGCCCCCGGAATATAATGGGCTGGTCAGAGTACTTCTGACGTAGCGATAGACGGTAGAAGTATCGCACAGCGCATAGAGGCATAACCCGTCAGCTGAAAAAACCAAAGAGCCGGGTTCCGTCCATGATTCCGAATTTTTTGTGAAACTGCCGTTTTCCTGCAAGCTGTTCACTGTCGGGGAGAATGCGGTAATTTTCCCCGCAGCCGCCGCACTCACTACCACCATGCCGTCGGATGCCACCGCGATATCCTGCATACTTGCGTTTACGCTACTGCTTTGCCTGAGATAACCGAGGTCGACGCGGTCAAGCAGGACAATCGATCCGGCTCCCGATGCCTGCGTGTCGAAAATGAAGACCGATTCCGGAGAATTCGCCAATGCATAGAGCCGGGAACCGTCTCCAGAAAAAGAGAGCCCCCGGATACTGTCGAAGCTAAATAGCGGATCCGCGGCGTTGGTAGTTTTTACGATGTCCCTGGTTCGCGCAATTTCGCCTGTGTCGTCCAGATCGTACAGCCTCAACCACGACGACGCTGACGATGCCGCGGCAAGCATGTGGCCATCCCCGGAAAAGGCCAGACGGTCCGGGTTTCTCTGGGATGAATTGATCGTGATTTCATTTCTCCAAAGGCGGATCAGACCCGATCCGGAAGCCGCGACGGCAGGTCCCGATCCGCTCTCATACTCCGAACGACCGGTCATGAGGAAAAGATGGATCGCACAGTCTTCGTCAAAGCCGGCTATGGCGACGAGTCCATCGTTTGTCGCGGCCGTAGCTTTGATATGATATGCCGTGCCCGTGCCTGTATTGTCCGCGGCTGCGGCGGCGAAAAGGGATGGCCCCTGGGCGGAACGCGCATCCAGGCCCGCCCGCCAGCTCCAATCCGTTCCGGAAGGGCCCTCGGCAAATTCGAAGAGTGCGGTTTCCGAACCATACGCTCCTGTCGAGTCAGGGCCGACGAGAATATCCGCCCTGCATGTAAGAGGAAATGCCCCCGGATTCAGTGGGTCGGAGTACAGCAGGCTGTCTTTGGGAGCCTGTACATCAGCTGAGGCCCGCCTGGCCTGTCCGATGATTTCGCCGTTGATCGACCAGCGGGCGGGAGCCGAAGCATCGGCCAGAACCGCGGCAAGCGAGAAAGGGTGCTCCCTTGATACCCTGTACCACGCCTGTGGAAGGATGGACTCGATGCACTCGACCGGAAGAGTGTCCAGCGTCAGTACGAAAGAGGGGGTGCCGATCGATAGTCGACATTCGCCCGTGGCCTGGAAATCTTTGAGTACGAGAACGCTCTCGGCCAACCCGGCCACGATCCCGGCTCCATCATCCAGGGAAAGAGACAGGGTATAGAAACCGGCGGGAAGCGCCGGAAACGAGTAGCTTGCCGTATTGGCGGGGATGTCAAAGGGGTAGGTTTGCACAGGGTCGGCCGGATCCTTTCCGGGGAATCCTTCGGAAATGAGGGTCCCCGATATCCTTGCCCCTTCGGCCACCGGCAGGTCGAGGTGGAAGACAAGATCGAGCGAGCCCTGGCCCTGAAGCGGCAGTAACGACAAAGAAAGAGTGGATTCCCTTCCTGCAGACAGAACTGCGGTTCCGGTCGCTTCGGCTACAGTTTTTCCGGACGCTGAGAGGGCGATAATCGAAAATACCCACTCCCCCGGGGCGAGTCTTGCTTCGGCGGACTCGGATGTCGTTTCCTTGCTGTAATTCGCTCCTCCCGGGCCCGTGCCGGAAACTACGTACCGTACGCTTGCCCATGCTTCTGTCGGAGCGATGGTTCGGGCACTCGCGCTTTTTGAAGCAGTATCCGGACCTCCCAGCCTTTTCGATACGTTTTCATCGCAACGGAATCGAAGCATGAGGACCGCGGCAGGGGTTTGCCCGACCTGTGCGCAACCCGCGAACAGGACTGAAAACAGCGTGATCGTCATAAGCAAAAGAGGCCATAATTTTCGCATAGATACCTCCCTGGGCTATAACGCTCGCAGGGAGGCTCTTTGCTTCAGTTTCCGGCATGCGAAAATCGGGCGGATAATCGGATGGGGTTCTTTCAAAAGTCGGGTCAGTAAAGACGGCTCAGATTCTCACAAGTTCATAGCTTCTTGACCCCAGCCCGATCTTTTCGCCGTAGATCAATTGGGCGCAGCCGTTCGTATCGGGATGCAGGGCTCCGAATTTATCGTCGCCCGACAAGACTTTTCCGTCGAGCGCCCCTCCTGGAGTGGGAGCCGCAGCCTTGACCAGATCGAAGGCCGCCTGGTCGATCGCCACCGGATCGGTGGATGCCAGGATCCCCTGATCCGGCACAACGGACAGGTCGGACCAGGGCGCACAGTCGCAATCAGGCACGACTCTCGTGACGAAAGTCAGATAGACGACTTTGCCCGGCTTCGATACGACGGCTCCCTTGGCGTATTCCACCATCCGTTCGATGAAATCGGAGAGATCGGTTTCCCAATCGAGGCCAATGGTTTTAGTGGGACAGCGATTCGCGCATTCGGCGCAGCCGATGCAGAGTTCCCTGCGGATTTTTGCCTTCTTGTCCTGCATTGCGATCGCTTTCTCGGGGCAAACCTCGACACATGTGCCGCAGCCTATGCATCCTGAAGTCCTGACTTCGAAACGGATGGAATGCTGCTCTTTCTTGCCTTCGGGCGGAGCGCAGCCCATGGCGATATTCTTGATCGCCCCTCCGAACCCCGCTTGCTCATGGCCTTTGAAATGCGAAACGACTACCATTGCGTCCGCATGGGCGAAGCCGTTGGCGATTTTCACTTTGTCGAAGTGCTTGAGGCCCACTTCGATTTCGCTGTAATCGGTGCCGGAAAGTCCGTCCGCGATCAGAACGGGAGCTCCGCAGACCGCGCGGTCGAAACCATGCAGAATGGCCGTTTCGAGATGATCGACCGCATTGTGCCGACTGCCCGAATAGAGCGTATTGGTATCCGCGAAAAATGGCTTGCCTCCGGCCTTGCGGACTCCATCGGCGACTATCCTTGCAAATACGGGGCTTACAAAGGCATCGTTTCCGGTTTCGCCGAAGTGGATTTTGATAGCAGTGAGGTCTCCATCAGTCACCGCGCGGCCAAGATCGACCGCTTTCAGAAGTCGTTCGATCTTGGTGACCGTCGAGCTGCGGGAATTGCGCGAGCGCATGTCGGCAAAATATACGGGAACGGCCATGCAGGCTCCTTTTCTCGGGAATCGGGATATTCGGGATATATGGAGCCAATTTCAAAAGTAACCGGCTTTTGAAAAAGCTTCTATTGAATGGAGTATATATATTCCGGCCGCGAGCGGGTAGGAGTGTCGGACGTAACGGCAGACACAGAGAGGCTGAATCTTCCGGTCCATTGCCGAAATGCCTTGGCGCTCGTATACTTTACAGACCCGTGACCGTAGCTTGTCCGGTTTGCCCCTGAAGGCAATCCGGACAAACCGGATTCCGGCACCCCTCTCGGGAGGAAAAACGTGAAAATCCTGATGGTGTCCAGCGAAGCCGTGCCCTTCGCCAAGTCCGGAGGCTTAGGCGATGCGGTCAGCGCCCTGGCACGGGCGCTCGGTCGGCTCGGGCACGATGTTCGGATACTCATTCCCCGCTATTATGACATTCCCCGAGACGGACTCAAGGCGATCGAAGATCCCATGGGAGTTCCTGTCGGTGCCACCGAGCATTGGACCGGTATCTATACGGCAACGCTTCCCGCTTCGCGCGTTCCCGTCTATTTCCTCGATCATGAAGCATATTTCGGCAGAAAAGGAGTGTACGGCCCCAACAGCCAGAGCGAGTTTCCGGATAACCCCGAACGCTTTGCCCTGCTGTCGCGCGCGGCCTTCCAGCTCTGCCGCAAGCTCGGCTGGATACCCGACATCCTGCATGTCCACGACTGGCCGAGCTCGCTCGCCGCGGTATATCTCGCCAATTCGGAACGTTCAGGCGATTTTGCGCGGACGGCCAGTGTCCTGAGCATTCACAACCTCGGCTATCAGGGCATCTATTCCAAAAGCCATTTTCCATTTTTCCGACTCGATTGGAGCCTTTTCCACGGAGCGGGGTTCGAATCCCAGGATTCCATCAATCTGCTCAAGGCCGGAATGACATGCGCCGACTGCCTGAGTACCGTGTCCCCGACCTATGCCCGCGAAATCCAGACGCCCGCCTTCGGTTTCGGCATGGACGGGCTCATGCGGCACAGGAGCCGCGATCTCGTGGGAATCCTCAACGGCGTCGATCTCGACGAATGGAATCCCGAAAATGACGCTCTGATCCCCGCCTCTTATTCAGTCGAGGATCTTTCGGGAAAAGCGATCTGCAAAGCGGAACTCCAGAAAGCTTTCGGCCTCGAAGTCGATCCTTCGATTCCGCTTTTCGGCATGGTCGCGCGCCTCACCGACCAAAAAGGCGTCGGCGAACTCTTTGGCCCCGGTTATGGCGCCGCATTTCCGCTGTGCTCGGATATGCGCATGCAGATCGCTGTCCTCGGTTCGGGCGATGCATGGTGCGAATCCGAACTCCGCGCCCTCTCGTCGAAGCTGCCGAATTTCAGGGCCAAGATCGGCTACAGCGAAGCGACGGCGCATCTCATCGAATCGGGTTCCGATTTCTATCTGATGCCAAGCCGCTACGAACCCTGCGGACTCAATCAGATGTACTCGCTTCGCTACGGAACCCTGCCTGTCGTGCATCGCACGGGCGGGCTCGCCGATACCGTCGAAAATTATGTCCAGGAATCCGGCGAAGGCACGGGTTTCATGTTCGACGATCTCACGCCGAGGTCGATCTACGATACGGTCGGATGGGCGATTTGGGCCTGGTACAACAGGCCGGATCACATCGATGCGATGCGGCGAAAGGCTATGTCGAGGATTTTCTCTTGGGACCGTTCGGCCAATGAGTATCTTGCTTTGTATGGAAGGGCGCTCGCAGTGCGGGCGGCGCGGTGATATCTATGTCCGAAAAACCGAAGAAAGTGTACGACTACGATCAAGATGCGGTCAGGGAGCGCCTGATCACGGCGTTTCGCGGAAAACGCGGCGAGGCTACCGTCGCCGACCTGGCCGCAACCACGGGCCTGCCTCTCCAGCAGATCGACGCGGAGCTGCCTGCCGTGTCCGATGAATACGGTGCCCGTCTCAAGGTAACCGAATCTGGCGAACTCCTTTATTCTTTCCCCGAGGGCATGAAAAGCCGGTATCGCGGGTTTTCGCATACACTGGCCCGCGGCTGGAAAGCCTTCAAGAAAGGCTTTGTCGCCGTCGGCAAGATCGCATTCAAAGCCTGGATCGTTACGATGCTCGTCGGGTACTTCGTCCTGTTCCTGGCCCTCGCGTTGTTCGCGT
>JBDKUJ010000045.1:0-3087 GCA_039679665.1 Rectinema sp.
CGCAACAAGCAGACGGAGATAACCCGACTTGCCGACGCCGACTGCGGATCCGGCGGCGATTACTGGTGGACATTCTATCCGCAGACGAGTTTCGTCTCGAGTTCCCGCCGTTGGTACAGTCTCGATACGACGGCATACGCCGAGTTCGATTTTCGAAGGCCCGATCGTCACACACTGTATGCCTGGGCGCTTCCGCGAAAGCTTGCGGCAGGCTCCGCAGATACGATGTGCGACCTGGTTTCCGACATCGCTGCGTATTACGGCCGCCAGGAAGCGCTTCCCGGCTGGTGTCACGACGGATTGATCTTGGGAATACAGGGCGGGACATCCATCTGTCTCGAAAAACTCGCTGCGGCGAGGGCTGCCGGAGTGAAAGTGGCCGGAATATGGGCCCAGGACTGGGAAGGCATCAACAGCACATCCTTCGGGCAGAGACTCAGATGGAACTGGGAATGGGACAGTGAGCGCTATCCCCAACTCGATACGGAAATTCATCGGCTAAAGAGGGATGGAATCAGATTCCTCGGCTATATCAATCCGTACGTGGGCGCCGGCATGAGTCTTTTCGACGAAGCGGCGGCGAAAGGATTCCTCGCGAAAGACATCAAGGGGGCGGAGTATCTCGTCGACTTCGGCGAATTCTACGCGGGGATCGTCGATTTTACGAATCCGGACGCCTTCGTGTGGTACAAGGGCGTCATCAAGAAAAACCTGATCGGTTTCGGCCTTTCCGGCTGGATGGCCGATTTCGGAGAGTATCTGCCTACGGACGCGGTACTGTTCGATGGAACGGACGCTGAACTGGCGCACAACGAATGGCCTGTGCTCTGGGCGCGCTGCAACCGCGAAGCCGTGGATGAAGCCGTGCAGGAGGGCATTGTTCCCGCGGGAGAAATCGTCTACTTCATGCGCTCTGGCGCGGCGGGCAGCCAGAAATATTGTCCGTTGATGTGGGCCGGCGACCAGAACGTCGACTGGTCCGAAGATGACGGTCTGCCTTCGGTGATTCCCGCAGCGCTCTCCCTGGGCATGTCGGGTCACGGGCTCCATCACAGCGACATCGGAGGGTACACGACGCTCTACGGCATGAAACGTTCGAAGGAACTGTTCATGCGATGGGCAGAGCTGGCGGTATGTACGGCAATGATGCGAAGCCACGAGGGGAACCGGCCCGCCGACAATTGGCAATTCGATTCGGATGCGGAGACGCTCGCTCACCTGGCCCGGATGTCGATCCTGCACAAGTCGCTCAAACCCTATTTTGCGTTTCTGGAAAAGCAGAATTCGGAAACAGGCCTTCCTCTGATGCGGCCGCTTTTCCTGCATCATGAAACGGACGAGAAAAGCTGGGTCTTGAAAGACGAATACCTGCTGGGTGAGGATCTTCTCGTCGCGCCGGTCCTTGAAGACGGCGCCGTCGAACGGCGCGTGCATCTTCCGGCAGGAACCTGGAAGCATCTCTGGAGTGGTGTCGCATATCGCGTCGGTGCGAGTTCGGACGAATCGGCGATGAATGGCGATATCACCGTCTCTTCTCCGCTCGGAGAGCCTCCGCTCTTCGTCCGCGAGGACTCACCGTGGACGGCGCTGTTCGATCGTGCCATCAAGGAAGCGAAATCGCGATATTCTCGCCCATGATTCCGGCGAAGGCTCCGCGTTCTACAAGAATTGTCCGTTCCGGATGCGCGACGAGCCACTTGTTGCGCATGAAAAGAAGGCGGGCTTCGATGTCGTCCGCGGCATGGGCAGCGGCGGCCGCTTCCCCGGGACCGAGTGCGGCATTCGTGCCGGCGGGCAGTGCGATGATGCTTTTGAAACCAGTTTCGGCGACCCTGCAGGGCGCGAAATGCAGGACTTCGGGAGCAAGTTCGAAGACGGTCCTTTTTTCAAGATAGAAACAGTCGAGCTTCGACGAGGCATACGTTCCGTCGGCGCGCACATCGCAGCGCTTTCCGAGAAACAGGACAAGGTCGGTGACCGTTATGTCGATTTCCGCCGATTTGTGCCATTCGAGCGCATTGAGCTTCCAGCTAGCTCCATTGCAGTACCCGATCTGCATCGGTGCGAATCCGAACCGGAGTGCAAGCAGTCCCGCGCCGGAGCATGCTTCCAGAGGAGCGAGAGACGCAACGTAACGATTCGACGAAAGATCGATTTCCGTGATCCGGTCGGCGAGTTCGACCATCGCGGAGAAGGGCTCCGGAGCGATGATCCGTCCGTATTGCGCAAGGGCGGGATCGTCCGCATCGCGGATCAAAATATGAGGGTTCGCCTTTCTCAACTCTTCGATACCCATGCGGCGCTCCTAGACGACAAGCATGACGATACCCGTGACGAAGAGCATCGAAAAGACAAGGATTTTGAAAATGTCCGGCGCCACTTTTTTGTGGATGAACTCGCCGGCGAATATTCCGGCGACGAGGAAGGGCAGCATTGCTCCGGTCCGTATCGCCGTTTCCTTCGTGATGGAGGAATTGACGATATAGCCGCCGATGATGATGGAATTGAGAGTCGCCCAGAGGAGACAGAGCGTCGCCCTGAATTTTCCTTTTTCGGGGAGGGCCTTCGAAGCGTAGAGTACGATGAAGGGCCCGCCAGAAGAGAACATTCCGTGCACGGTCCCGCCGAGCAGGAGCAGCGCGTAGGCGAGGGGTTTCGGCAGCGTCCGGCTCGTTTTGCCGGGGAACGCGATCGCCAGGAGCTGTATGCCCGACGCGACGATGATGAATACGGCGAGGACTTTTTTGAGATACCCGATCTCGACGCTGCCGAACAGATACATGCCGACAGGCAGTCCGAGAAGGACGAAACCGGCGATGATCGAAAACTGCTTCCAGTCGATGCTTTTGCGGTTGGTCAGGGCAATGTAAATGGCAAGCAGCCAGGCCAGAACAGTCAGCGTCATCACGCCCTCTTTGAGACCGAAGAGCGCCGTGATGAACGGAAGGGCCAGAACCGTACAGCCGAATCCCGTGACCGCTTCAAGCGCGTGGGTCACGAAAACGACGAGTCCCGCAAGGAGAATCGTCGTCACGCCTTGGCCTCGAGCATGGCGTAGATCTCCTCGGGGACGGCGGCCGGCCGGCT
>JBDKUJ010000046.1:0-2440 GCA_039679665.1 Rectinema sp.
AGCGCCAGAAGGGTGCTCGCTGCCGACTGGAGCAGGGTAAAACGCAGAGCCGAGCGCGTGGAAGGCTTGGAAAGCGCCGAAAGCAGGGAAGCCGCCATGCCTCCGTTCGGAGCTCCTCCCGATGCCACGAAGGCCGCAAAGGGCAACAATGTCACCAGGAGGAGTGCGAGCGCGGCCAAACGCGGCGAAAAGCCGATTCTCCGGAACGGGGCCATGAAGCCTTACTTCGCTCCCGCCTGGGCACTTGCCAGGGCTCCTGCCCGAGCGCCCGCAGCCAGTATCTCGGCCGCCGCCGCAGGATCGGTTTCGGGGTCGAGGATGGGCGAAGGCAGAGTAATGGCGGGCTTGGGCGCGGCCGAAAAAGATTCGGGAAGCGCGGCCGCGGGGTTGGCCGGGTACATCCACTGCGTTTCGGGCAGCAGAGACTGGCATTCGGGCGACAGAAAAAATTCCATGAACCGCGTCGCTTCCTTGCCGTTTTTGGAGGCGGCGAGGAGGCCGGCAAGCTCCACTTGCACTGCGTGCCCCTGTTCGAACAGAAGGGCTTTGTAACGGTCGGTCTTGTCGTAGGCTTTGTGGTAGGCGGGACTCGTGGCGTAGGAGAGGACCAGCGGCGCCTCACCCGAAGTGAAAAGTCCGTAGCCGACGTCCCAGCCTGGCGTCATGGCGAGCAGCGATGGCGCGAGCCTCGCAAGGTAGTCTTTCCACCCGGGTCCGTAGACGGCCTGAACCCAGCCAAGGAAGCCCAATCCTACCGAAGAAGTCCTCGGGTCCATGATGATAAGCTTTTTGGCGTATTCGGGCTTGGTCAGGTCTTCAAGACTGGCCGGAGCGGGGACGCCGCTTTCGCTGTCCCACATGATCGCGAAATGGCCGTAATCGTATGGCAGGAGCCTTTCGCTTGGATCGACCAGAATTTCCGCGGGCATCCGTTCGGTCGCTTTCGTCCTGAAGGCCTTGAAAAGCCCGGATTCGAGGGCACGGCCCGCGAGGCGATCGTCCAGGCCGACAATAAGGTCGGCGTCCGCCCTGGTGCCTTCGGCCAGAAGGGAGGCCAGCAGGGCGCCCCCGTCTCCCTTGGCTACGAACCGCAGCTCGGTACCTGTTTTTTCCTTGTAGAGCTTGGATATGGCAGGCCCCGGCCCCCATTCGGCGACAAAGCTGTCATACGTCCACACTGTCAGGGTTTTCGGTTGCGATGGCGCGCAGGATGCGAGCAGCACCGCGACCAGTGCAGCACAAAGCGCGTACGATAAAACTTTCCGGAAAACAGTCATTTTGTCTCCCTCCGCCGGCATTACCCGGATCAGGTTCATCGGGTCTTATCTCAGACCCGGGAATTCCGACGGAATCCCCGGACCACCCCGGTGTTCGTTGTTCAGGCGCTTTTCTTGAGACGTTCCACTTCGGGCGGCGCTACGCCCAGGATCGTATCCTTCGTCAGGGTGACACGCTTGGTGCCCTTTTCGGAAGGAAGATCGTACATCACGTCGAGCATGATCGATTCGACGATGGACCTCAAGCCCCGCGCGCCCGTGTTGCGGGAAATCGCCTTGTCCGCGATCGCTTCGATGGCTTCGTCCTTTATGACAAGCTCGACGTCGTCGAGCTTCAGGGATTCCTGGTATTGGCGCAGGACCGAGTTTTTGGGCTCGGTGATTATGCGCTTCAGATCATCCTTGGTCAGGTCATCCAGGGCGACCTGGATGGGCAGGCGCCCTATGAATTCGGGAATCATGCCGAATTTGATCAGGTCGTCGGGATGCAGATGGATGAAAAGCTCGTGCAGGTTCCGCTCGCTTCGCGCCTTGATGTCCGCGCCGAAACCGAGGGGATGTTTGGCCACCCTGTTTTCGATGATGCGGTCCAGCCCCACGAAGGCGCCGCCGCAGATGAAGAGGATATTGGTCGTATCGATCTTCAGGTATTCCTGGTTGGGGTGTTTGCGTCCGCCTTGCGGAGGGACGCTGGCAATCGTGCCTTCGATGATCTTTAAGAGGGCCTGCTGGACGCCTTCGCCGGACACGTCCCGGGTGATCGAAGCGCTTTCGCTCTTGCGGGCGATTTTGTCGATCTCGTCGATGTAGATGATGCCGCGTTCCGCCGCCTGAATGTCGCCGCCTGCGGCCTGGATCAGCTTGAGCAGGATGTTCTCGACGTCTTCGCCGACATAGCCCGCTTCGGTAAGCGTCGTCGCGTCCGCTATGGCGAACGGTACGCTCAGCTTGCGCGCCAGCGTGCGTGCGAGAAGAGTCTTGCCCGTGCCGGTGGGACCTATGAGCAGCACGTTGGATTTTTCGATCTCGACGTCGGAAGTGCCGGCCGAGCGGTATCCGATACGCTTGTAGTGGTTGTAGACGGCTACGGACAGGGATTTCTTGACATAATCCTGCCCGATCACATACGAGTCCAGATAGGCTTTGATCTCCCGGGGCTTGGG
>JBDKUJ010000047.1:0-4056 GCA_039679665.1 Rectinema sp.
TTGTCGTCGAAAAAATGATAGAATCCGGTGCCAATCGACATTCCCGCCACGAGTCTCTTGTCCGGGAAAAGTTCCCGGGCGGCGATCGCGAGCAGAAAGCAGAGCGAACGGCGATACACTACCGAGCCTGCAGCCATACCTATCGTTACGGGCGAAATCCGGCAATCGGTCGCCACTTCGGAGTCGAGCGAACGCAGTTCATTGTCGACGAGCACCGCGGCGAGCGGCCAGTCCAGGCTTCCCATACGGCCGAGAACTTCCGAAGCCTTGACGCCCGAGGGGTAATTTGCCGTCTCTCCCGAATCGTAGACGACTTTGATCTGTTTCATGCGAGAAATCTACTCTACGGGGTCGGGAAAGGCCAGACCGTAAACCCAAGGCGACAATGGCTGGTCAAAGGGACAATGGCTGGTCAAAGAGACAATGGCTGGTCAAAGACCCGTACGGCACGCCTTGAATCCGTGTAACGGTTTACTTTTCTCAATTGACGGCCCGAAGCGGGGGAAGTTACACTCGGGCAACAGGAGAAGCCATGCGCATCACCATCAAGGATATTGCAGAACGCGCCGGCGTTTCCAAAACAACGGTTTCCTTTGCGCTCAACAGCCCCGAGCGCATTTCCCATGCCACGTATGAACGGATCATGGCTATAGTGAACGAACTCGGGTATGTTCCCGATCCGGTGGCCCGAACCCTCACCACCAAACGGCTTGGCGTCATCGGCCTGCTCCTGCCCCAATCGATCCAGGAAGCGATGTTGAACCCGCATCTCTGCGACATAATCGGGGGCATAGGGCAAGCCTGCGAGCGCTACGAGATTTCGCTCGCCATGCTGCCTCCGGTCAAGGGCAGGATCATCGAAGCGGCGCGGCGCACCTTTGTGGATGCGCTTCTGACGGTGGGCGTCGGTCCCGATCACGAAGTCGTCGAATTTCTCGGGAAGCGCCATATTCCATTTGTGACCATAGACGGCGCCGACTCGGACGCGGCCGTGAATGTCGGCATCGCCGACTCGGACGCGGCATATGCGGTCATGAAGCACATGCTCGATTTCGGGCATCGCCGTATCGCCATTTTTTCGCTGATGCCGGACGCCGTAGCCCTTCCGGTCAAGCGTTTTTCCATCGTCCGTGACCTGCGACTGGAAGGATATGCGAGAGCCTTGGCCGAAGCCGGGCTTTCGATGGATTCCCCCGGCGTATGCGTCGCGGAATCAGGCGGTTCCCGCGAGGGCGGGAAAGAAGCCGCGCGCCGCCTGCTCGCCGACCCGGATTGCAGACCCACCGCGATAGTCGCGATGAGCGACATCGTCGCCCTGGGCGTCTACGACGCCGCCTCCGATCTCGGAATCCGCATACCGGAAGAACTCTCCGTAGCCGGTTTCGACGGGATTCCGGAGGGACTCCTGGTAAGGCCCGCATTGACGACTGTGATCCAGTCGGGCCGGGCGAAAGGGGAAAAAGCGGCTTCCCTCGTCCTCTCGATTCTCGAAGGCAAGGAAGCCAAACATTATAAAATGCCGCATGCACTGGAAATTCGCGGATCCACCGCAGCCGTACCGGAGGAGCATCGATGACCGAAACAAAGAAAATTCCCGTCCGCTCCGAAGTGCCCGTCGAAGACCGCTGGGATCTGTCCGGCCTTTTCGCGGATCGCTCCGCATGGGAAAAAGGCCTTGGCCGGATGAAGGAAATGGGCGCCGGAATCGCCTCTTTCGGAAATTCGATGGGCACTTCCGCCGATGCCTTCCTCAAAACTCTCGCATTCTTCGCCGAGTATGGGCTGCTCGATGAAAGACTGGGATCATATGCGCACTTGAGAGTCACGCAGGACGAGGGGGATGCGTCCGCCCGCGGCGATTTCGACCGTTACATCGCGGCAGCGACACAGGGACAGGCCGCGTGGGCGTGGTTCGTGCCTGCAGTGCAGGCCTTGCCCGAAGACTTTGTGGAATCCTGCCTCGCCGATCCGCGATTCGCCGAGTACAGGGTATTCCTCTCCAAGTTGCTGCGCTTCAGGCCGCACGTCCTTTCGGAGCCCGAAGAGCGCCTTCTCGCGCTTCAGGCCGAATCGAACAGGACCGCGCAGGAGACATTCGGCATACTGACCAATGTCGACCTCGATTTCGGAACCATCGATACGCCACAGGGGCCTGCGCCGCTCACCCAGTCGACTTTTTCCTCGTTCATGCGCAACCCGGACAGGGACCTGCGCAAACGGGCATATCAGCGCTTTTATGAAGTGTACGGCCAGCACAGGAATACGCTCGCTTCGCTCTATTCGGGTTCCGTAAAGCTGGATAAATACCAGGCGCAGGTGCGCCATTATGAGTGCGCGCGCGATATGGCCCTGTTCCCCGACGACGTACCGTCTGCGGTCTACGACAACCTCGTTGCGACCGTCAACGCGAATCTGCCCGCCCTGCATGAGTATTACGATCTGCGCGCCTCGATCCTCGGACTCGATGAATTGCGGCATTACGATGTGTACGTTCCCCTTTTGCCTGCGGCCAAGGCGCACCACAGCTATGGCGAAGCCGTGGATATCGTGTCGGAAGCCCTGGCGCCCCTGGGGCCGGAATATGTGTCGACACTCCGGAAAGGGCTCCTGGGCGGCTGGGTCGACCGCTACGAAAACAAGGGTAAGCGTTCCGGCGCCTTTTCGGCGGGAGGATACTCGGGCGAACCGTACATCCTGCTCAATTACAAAGAGGATGTCCTGCGCGATGTCTTCACCCTCGCGCATGAGGGCGGCCACTCGATGCATTCCTGGTTTTCCGCGCGGAACAATCCCTTCCTGTGCTATTCCTACACGATTTTCGAAGCGGAAGTGGCCAGTACTTTCAACGAAGAACTCGTTTTCAAATACCTTTACGACCATGCGCCCGACGACACCCAGAGAGCGAGTCTTCTGGCCGATCGCCTGGACGATATGCTGGCCACACTGTACAGGCAGTCCATGTTCGCCGAATTCGAAATGCGCTCCCATGCGATGCTCGAGGCGGACGAGCCGCTTACCGTCGATTCCCTGCGCGGCGAATACCGCATGCTCCTCGAAAAATATTTCGGGCCGCGGATGCGCTTCGAGGAGCTTTCGGACATCGAGGGCCTGCGGATTCCGCATTTCTACAACGCCTTCTATGTCTACAAATACTCCACGGGCATTTCGGCGAGCATCGCTCTGGCCGATCGCGTCCTTTCGGGCGGCACGCGGGAGAGGGACGATTACTTTGCCTTCCTGAAGTCCGGAGGGTCGCGTTTCCCCATCGAAGCGCTCAAGGTGGCGGGCGTCGACATGTCGACACCTGCCCCGGTACAGGCGGCCTGCGGGAAATTCGCGGCGAACGTGAAGGAATTGAAGCGTTTGCTGAAACGCTGAAATGCGGCAATAGTAAAGCCCGAAACGCTTCGGCATTGAAGTGCGCGACCTCGGCGGGGCACTCCGGCGAGGTCGCCGGCGGGAGTCCGCCGGGCGGGTGCGGCCGCCTGGCCGCCAGTCTGCGGGCAAAAGCGGAACTTCAGATTTTTCCCAAAGCTTCCAGTGCGAGCACGACCGCGGCGAGAGCCGCGGTTTCGCTTTTCAGGATGCGATCGCCGAGAGAAGCGACGGCGAAGCCCCTCGAAGCAAGAAGCGCGCACTCATCGTCGGTCCAACCGCGTTCGCTGCCGACGGCGAGCCAGAGCGGTTCGCCGGAAGGAGCCAGTTCCGCGAAATGAGGCGCTCCGGGAGCGGGGTGGAAATATATTCTGGATGGTGATCGGGGCGCGGGGCTGGTTGTGGAAGCGATGGCTGAACCGACCGTGGGGCGGGAGGCGATGGTGCCGGGGCCTTCGAATTCGTCGAGTCCGTCGAATTCGTTGAGTCCGTCGAGTCTGTCGAGCGCTTTGGCGAGCGACCAGAAGCGGCGCACACAGGGTATGCGTGGATTCCCGGCCTGTTCGGCTCCTTCGCGAAGATGGGCGGCGAATTCGCCTTTCCGGAAGAAATCGCTCTCCGCATAGGACTTTTCACCCAGCTCGCTCAATGCAAACCAGATATTTTCGACGCCAAGGCTCG
>JBDKUJ010000048.1:0-5784 GCA_039679665.1 Rectinema sp.
GGCGGCGTTTTCCGCAGGGAAACGGAGTCGATGGTCGGACCTGTGGCACTGAGGGCGATCCACGATTTCAATGTCCGTCTCGCTTTCGTGGGGACGGACGGATTCGGAATCGAGCGCGGCATGACTACGCAGCTGGTGGAAGGCGCGGAAATCGTACGCGCCATGCGCGAAAGAGCCGAGGCGACCTGGCTGCTCGCCGATTCGTCGAAATACGGAAAGACTGGTTTCGTAAGTGTCCTGCCCCTTTCCGGGGTGGACGGCATCATCACCGATGAAGCTCTGCCCGATGACGCGAAAGCCGCGCTGGGCGAGCTGGAAGTCCGCGTCGCGGCAGTATAGCGGCGCATAGCGGACACCGGAGGTTCCTGTGGCTCATGTAGTGATCATGCCCCGATTGGGGAATACCGTCGAATCCTGCGTGATCGTGAAATGGAGAGCGCCCGAGGGTACTGTCGTAACCGCGGAAACGGTTCTCTGCGAAATCGAAACCGACAAGGCTACGATGGATGTGCCCGCGGGGTCTGCAGGCGTCGTCCTCAAAATACTTCACGCCGAAGGCGATGATGTTCCCGTCCTCGAACCCATCGCGGTGATCGGGGATGCAGGCGAAGATTGGCGGATCGCGGCCGGGGCGGCCGGATCGGGTATCACGGGCACTACGGGTACCACGGACACCTTGGCCGGCTCTGATACCTTGGGCGCCGTCGCCGCCCAAGCCGGAGCGGGAGCGAAAACGGACGTTCCGGCGCCGTCAGCGGGCCCCGCGTCATCGTTATCCCCGACGACGGCCGCACCGAAAGGCATCAGCCCGCGCGCCCGCGCCCTGGCCGGCTCCGAAGCGGTCGACCCGACTTCGCTGAGCGGCTCAGGACCCGGCGGCAGAATCATTGAACGGGACATCAGGGAAGCGATCGATGCCCGCCCCGGTCTCACCGCGGCGGCGAAATCCTTCGGACCCGCGGCAGGACTGCCCGGCTGGGGCGGCGCTCTCGGAGGACGCGTCCGTGTCGCGGACCTCGGATCGGCAGAAGCCTCGGCCCACGCCGTACGCGAAGCGGAACTCCAGGCGGGCGCCGGCATGGCGACCTTCCCCGCCAGGTCCGTCCCCGAAACTTCGCCGACTGCGGCGGGCGAGTATCCGGGCCCGTACGTCGACGCTCCTCTCAAAAGCATACGGAAAATCATCGCCGAGCGCATGAGCGCCTCCCTGCGGAACAGCGCACAGCTGACCTTCAACTCGACGGCTCCCGCCGAGCGGGTTCTCGCCCTCAGAGCCAGGCTCAAAGCATCCGGAGAGCCCCTCGGGCTCTCCGGCGTAACTGTCGGCGACCTCGTGCTTTTCGCCGTATCGCGCCTTCTCGCAGACCACCCCACGCTGAACGCCCATTTCAGGGACGGCATTTTGAGGACTTTCTCCCGTGTCCATCTCGGCGTCGCGGTGGACACGCCGCGCGGCCTCATGGTTCCCGTGATCCGCAACGCCGATCTTCTTTCGCTCGGCGCACTGTCGGCGGAGTCCAAACGACTGGCGAAAGCCTGCATCGAAGGCCGGGCAAACCCGGACGAACTTTCCGGTTCGACTTTTACCGTTTCAAACCTGGGCGCCTTCGGCATCGAAAGCTTCACGCCCGTGCTCAATTCGCCCGAAACCGGCATTCTGGGCGTCGACGCGGTTGTTCCGCGTGCGGTTCCCGGCCCCGACGGCGGCGTCCAGTTCGAAAAAAGATTGGGGCTCTCCCTGACGGTGGACCACCAGATAGTGGACGGCGCCAACGCCGCCCGTTTCCTGCGCGACCTCGCGGCCGTTCTGGCCGACATCGATTTACTGATAGCCAAGTGAGGACAGAATGGCGACATACGATGTGATCATCATAGGCGGCGGTCCCGGCGGATATCTCGCCGCGGAGCGTCTGGCCGAAGCCGGGAAGAAAGTGCTTCTGACCGAAAAGGGCGACTTGGGCGGCACCTGCCTGAACGTAGGCTGCATCCCCACGAAAACCCTTCTCAATTCAGCCAAATATTACCTGCACGCGAAAGACGGCGCCAAATTCGGCGTAAAAGCCGAGTCGGTGAGCTTCGATTGGGCTGCTATGCAGGCATGGAAGCGCGAGGTCGTGGAAAAACTGCGCAACGCCATCGCCCTCACCGAAAAAAAACTGGGCGTCGAAATCGCGGCCGGATCGGCGAGCCTGCTCGGACCGGGGAAAGTGGCCGTCAACGGCGTAGTGCACGAAGCCTCGGCCGTCATCGTCGCGACCGGCTCTCTGCCCGCGATGCCCCCGATTCCGGGCGCGCGCGACAATCCCCAGGTCGTCGACTCCACCGGGCTCCTTGCCGTGACGGACGTTCCTAAACGCCTCTGCGTGATAGGCGGCGGCGTCATAGGCATCGAATTCGCAAGCCTCTTTTCGGCGCTCGGTTCGACCGTGGAAGTCGTGGAAATGCTCGACGAAATCGTGCCCTTCATGGACCGCGAACAGGCGCCGGTCCTTCGCAGAGCGATGAAGGGCGTTTCGTTCAGGCTCGGCTGCAAGGTCGAGCGGATCGAAGGCGGCACGGTCCACTATCGCGCGAAGGACGGAACCGAGGCCAGGGCCGAAGCCGACCTCGTGCTCATGGCGGTGGGCCGCAGACCGGCGCTCGACGGATGGGGCGCGAAAGAAGCCGGACTCGACTGCTCGCCCAAAGGTGTAGTGGTAGACAACCGCATGCGCAGCAATCTCCCCGGCGTCTGGGCCGTGGGCGACATCACCGGAAAAAGCCTTCTCGCACATTCGGCGTACCGAATGGCCGAAGTCGCGGTCGCGGACATCCTCACGGGAGGCGGCGCCGCCAAGGGGCCGCAGGTTATGCGATACGACGCGATTCCCTGGGCCGTGTACGGCATTCCCGAAGCGGCTGGTGTGGGGATTACCGAACAGGAAGCCGAAGCGCGCGGCATCAAGACGGCGAAAATTTCCCTGCCGCTGCGCGTTTCCGGCCGCTTCGCCGCGGAAAACGGCTTCGCGGCGCAGGGCGCCGTCAAACTGGTCGCCGATGCCGCGGACGGACGCGTCCTTGGAATCCATGTGGTGGGCTCCTATGCGTCCGAAATGATATGGGGCGGCGCGGTCGCGATAGAGCAGGAACTGCGCGTCGCGGACTTGCGGGAAATCGTATTTCCGCATCCCAGCGTGTGCGAAGCCATACGCGAAGCCGCGTGGGCGATAGAAATCGCATAACGCGGGCCGCGCGGTTCCGGTGCGAAATACAGGCAAAGCAAGGAGGCGTGTATGCCCAAATCATTGACAGTCGAACCTGCGGGACTCAGAAAATCCGGCAGTCTCAAAATCGCCGACATCCCCGTGAACCGCTATCGGCGCGACTTCGCCGCGGAAAAGAAACGCTTCGGCGAAACGGGGCTCGTGAATATATGGCGCGACATGGTCGCAGTGCGCGAATTCGAGACGATGCTCAATTCCTTCAAGACGATGGGCTCGTGGAACGGCATCGAGTACAACCACAAGGGGCCGGCGCACCTTTCGATCGGGCAGGAAGCCGCTTCCGTCGGTCAGTGCGCGTCGCTCGAACCCGACGATTTCATCTTCGGATCCCATCGCAGCCACGGCGAAATCCTCGCAAAATGCCTGTCAGCCTCGCGCAGGCTCGATCCCGAAACCCTGCGCCGCACGATGGAAGAATTCCTGAAAGGCGAAACGCTGCGCCATGCGGAGAAAATCCCGCACGCCGATCTCGCGGGCCTCGCCGAAAATTTCATACTGTTCGGCACTCTTGCGGAAATATTCGCGCGAAAAGCCGGTTTCAACCGGGGTCTCGGCGGATCGATGCACGCGTTTTTCGCGCCCTTCGGCTCTATGCCGAACAACGCGATAGTCGGCGGATCGGCCGATATCGCGACGGGCGCCGCGCTGTTCAAGCGGATCAACCGCAAGCCCGGAATCGTTGTGGCGAACATAGGCGACGCGTCCATGGGCTGCGGCCCGGTCTGGGAGGCCATGTGCCTCGCCTCCATGGACCAGTACCGGACGCTATGGCCGGAATCGGCGGGCGGATCCCCTCCGATACTTTTCAATTTCTTCAACAATTTCTACGGCATGGGCGGCCAGACCGCAGGCGAGACCATGGGCTACGGCGTCCTGGCGCGCGTGGGCGCGGGCGTCAACCCGGAAAACATGCACGCCGAGCGCGTCGACGGTTACGATCCCCTCGCAGTCGCCGACGCGGTGGCGCGCAAGAAGGAAATCCTTCTCGCCGGCCGCGGTCCCGTCCTGCTCGACACCATCACCTACCGCATTTCCGGCCACTCGCCTTCCGACGCTTCAAGCTACCGCACCAAGGAAGAAGTCGAACTCTGGCAGAAATCGGATTCGATCGAGGACTACGGAGCCTACCTCGTGAAGAACGGCGCGGCGACCGAGTCCGACCTCGAGTCGGCGCGCGCGGGAATCATCGAGCGCCTGGAGCGCGTCGTGCGCCTCGCGACCAACGAGGATGAATGCCCGCGCGCCGACGGAGCTTTCATCGAGTCGGTGATGTTCTCGAACGGCCATGTCGAAAAATTCGATTCGCGCGAACCGGAACTGCTCGCGCCGGTCGCCGGGAACCCGCGCGTCAAATCCATCTCTGGCAAGATCCGCTTCGCTTTCGACGCCGAAGGAAAGCCGGTACCCAAGAACAAAATGTTCCAGTTCCGCGACGCCCTCTTCGAAGCCATGATCCATCGCTTCGCGATCGACCCCACCATGGCGGCTTGGGGCGAGGAAAACCGCGACTGGGGCGGCGCGTTCGCCGTCTACCGCGGACTCACCGAAGCACTTCCCTACAACAGGCTATTCAATTCGTCGATTTCCGAAGCGGCCATCGTAGGTTCCGGAGTAGGTTATGCGATCTCAGGAGGAAGGGCGGTCGTCGAACTCATGTACTGCGATTTCCTCGGCCGCGCCGGCGACGAGATTTTCAATCAGGCTTCGAAATGGCAGTCGATGTCGGCCGGTCTCCTCAAGATGCCGCTCGTCGTGCGCGTGTCCGTGGGCAACAAATACGGCGCGCAGCACAGCCAGGACTGGGCAGCCCTCGTGGCGCACATTCCGGGCCTCAAGGCCTATTTCCCCGCCACGCCCTACGACGCGAAGGGAATGCTCAACCTCGCCCTGCGCGGAACCGACCCGGTCATTTTCTTCGAAAGCCAGCTTCTCTACGATATCGGCGAACAGTTCGAGAAGAATGGCGTGCCCGAAGGCTACTACGAAGTGCCCGAAGGCATGCCCGCCGTGCGCAAGTCAGGCAAGGATCTCACCATCGCGACATTGGGCGCCACGCTCTACCGCGCTCTCGACGCCGCCAGAATCCTCGAGGAACGCTACGGCGTATCCACAGAAGTGATCGATTTGCGTTTCATCGCCCCGCTGGATTACGGCGTGCTGCTGGAATCGGTGCGCAAGACAGGCAGACTTCTGCTCGCAAGCGACGCCGCCGAACGCGGCTCTTTCCTCCACACCGTGGCGTCCAACGTACAGACGCTCGCTTTCGACAGTCTCGACGCTCCCGTGTCCGTCGTGGGATCGCGGAACTGGATTACGCCGGCCGCGGAAATGGAATCGCTCTATTTCCCGCAGAAGGAGTGGATCGTTGACGCGGTGCACGAACGGATACTGCCTCTGAAAGGGCACACTTCTTCCACCGTCCAGACCGAAGGCGAGCTTGCGCGCAGGGCGCGCCTCGGCGTCTAGGCGGACGGCGATGCCGGACAGCGTCGGACGGGCAGCGAAAGCGGCCCCGGAAAAT
>JBDKUJ010000049.1:0-1556 GCA_039679665.1 Rectinema sp.
GTCCTGGCGAGAACCTTGCCCGCCACGAGCATCATGGGTATTTCGGCGCATGCCGAAAGTGCCCACATGCCGCCTACCGCATTCCACTTCAGTTCTTCTTCGAGATAAAGCGAAAAAAAGGAGTTTACCGGCGCCATCGCGAGCCTTCCGAGGGCTATCACGGCCAGTCCGATGAGGAATTGTGCGTCGAATCCCCGGCGCTTTTCGGGGATGGGCGCATCCCTGGCGACCGCGCTTCCCGGTTCTCCGAGCGAGGGCAGGCTCGACGCGAACAGCAATACGCCTGAGCCGGCGCATAGCGCGATTATCCGGGGGGAAGCCATCCATCCGTCCGGAAGGCTCTGCAGAATCAAGGCCATCGCCACGAATCCCACCGAACCGATACCGCGTACGACGCCGTAGTCGATTCCTTTCTTCCCGACCGCTTTCGCGCGTTCCAGCGAGGTTACGAATGATGCGTCCATCAGGGGCACGACGGTCTTGACTCCCAGCGCGAGGAGGCAAAGCGAGAGCGCGGTTACGAGAGGTTTGGGGAATAAGGCGAGGGGGATGAGCGCGCTTATCATGATGGCCGCGCAGGCGAACATCGCGGGTCTGTATCGTCCCCGGGCGTCCGCGATGCGTGCGATGAAAAGAGGTCCCGCGATTCCCGCGATTTCGTAGATACCGAGAAAAAGTCCGATCGCCGCCTGACTGTAGCCCAGACCGCGGATAAGGATCTGCAGATACGGCGATACCACCGCATGGATCGTGAACATGAGAAAGTAAGAACGGGCGTAATTTCGTTTTCGGGGCGGTTCAGTCCCTCGCATACAGGTCGATTCCCCCGGAATCCACCGCGACGATAGCGGGCATGCGGCGCAACCGGACGATGCGCAAGGCTTCCATCCCCAGCTCGGGGAAAGCGGCCACCCTGCTTTCGCTCACCTGTTCGCGCGCCGCCAGCGCCGCCGCGCCGCCGATCGCCGCAAGATACACGCCATGGTGCGCGCCGATGACCTTGGCCGCCTGAGCCCCCCGGCCTCCTTTCGCCACAGTGACGAGAGAAAGCCCTCTGGCCATGAAGGGCTCCAGGTAGGAGTCCATCCGCGAAGCTGTGGTCGGACCGAAAGAACCGGAAACGGCCCCCGGCGCCGCTTCGGTGGGGCCGGCATAAAACACGGGTCTGCCTGCGAATCCGGCCGGCGGATTGCGGCCTTCGCGCAACAGGGCAAGGATGCGCGCATGCGCCGCGTCCCGCGCCACCGCAACCTCGCCCGACAGGGTGACAGTGTCGCCCGCTTTCAGGGTGCGCAATGCCGCCAGCCAAGTCTCTTCCGGGGCGTCGAAGTCGATATCCGTTCCATTGCGCAGGATCGGAAGCTTCGCAGGCAGAAAACGCGCGGGATCGGCTTCCATTCGTTCGAGATACCAGCCCGAAGCGTCGGCAAAAGCGCGCTCGTGCCGATGCGCCGAACAGGCGATGCCGACAGCGAATGGAAGATTCGCCGCATGACGCGACAGCCTGATCGCCCGGGCCTCCGACGCCATGTGCGCTCCCCCCCATTGCGCGCCGA
>JBDKUJ010000050.1:0-4980 GCA_039679665.1 Rectinema sp.
ACACCAATATCGGCTTGCGATATCTGACGGGGCTCGAAAACGACGATCATAGCGCTTTCCCCGGAGAGCCCTACGTAGTCGGTTTCATGCGCAATTATGCGGAATATCTCGGTCTGGACGGTGTCGCACTCCTCGCCGACTATCGCCGCCCGGAGGCGAAAACCGGCACCGATACCGATGCATCGAATGCCTCGAATGTGCCGGGAGAGGGAACGCCTCCAGCCGAAGGCACTATCGAGGAAAATGCACTGCACGCGGCGGTTGGTACAGAGGCCTCCCCCCGCAAGGAAGCTCCGGTCGCCGGCAAGCTGGCGGCGGATGCCGCAGATGCCCGACAAAGCAAGGCTTCGGCAGAAAAAATACAGGCAGGCGACGCCTCGGTGAGCGCAAACCGCGGTTCACGCGTGATGACAGTCGTACTGGCCGTTCTGTTTGTCGCGGTGCTCGTCGCGGCTCTTATCTTTCTCGGCCGCAAAAATGCGGGCCCGGACGAAACAGGCGCGGCCGGCAGCGAACTACGCACTGCGGTGGAATATCGCGTCGAAGGACTGCCTTTCGAAAAGCGGCTTTATGTCGATGACAGCCTCGTCATAAGCGTCGGCCAGGACCTGTACAAAATACGGCTCGCGGGCATAGACGAATCCGTGAATTTCGAAACCCCTTTCGGTCCCCTGCGAATCGGTCTGGGCGAAGAAGGCGCGCTCGATCCGGACAACGACGGAGAAGCGGACGTCGCCATCATCGTGACGGATTTCGCCAAGAAGAACGCGGCAGCAGGCGCACTCGTGCGCGCAGAATCCCGCGGCAGCGACGCCGCCGATGCCGCGTCAGCCTCGGAAGTGCAGATAGCACCCGAAGCCGCACAATCCGCAACCACAGGTTCGGCACCGACCTATCTTTTCCGTTCGACCAGGGGCCCCTACCCCTTCGTGACAACGGTCACGTTCAGGGGACCCTGCATGTTCCGTTACGAAGCGGACCGCAGGGAATGGGTCGAAAAATATTATTCGAAGGGCGAAGCCCTTACTATCAACGCGAACAACACGCTCGTGCTCTGGGCATCGAACGCCCAGGCTGCCCGGGTTTCGGTGCAGGCTTCGGGCGGCAAGACCGCGGACCTGGAATTGGGCGGTCCCGGCGAAATCGCCGTAAAACGCCTTTCCTGGTCCCAGGCCGAAGGCGCATGGACTCTGGGCGCGGCGGACGCGGACTGAAGGCGACATGAGATTCTGGATAGACCAACATGGCTGCGCGAAAAACCAGGTGGACGGAGAAGAGCTCGCAGCCAGGCTCGAAGCCTCCGGACATGAATATGTCGAATCGGCCGAAATGGCCGATCTCATCATCGTGAACACCTGCGGCTTCATCGAATCGGCGAAAAAAGAATCGCTCGGCGCGGTGATGGATCTCAAAGCCGCATGGCCGGACAAGAAAGTGCTCGTGGCGGGATGCCTGTCCCAGCGGTATCCCGAAGAACTTGCCGCCGGACTTTCCGAAGCGGATGGCATTTTCGGCAATGCGGACCTCTCGCTCGCGACGGCGGCCGCCGTCGCCACGATTACGGGCGAACACCCTGTCCTCGCACCCCCCCAGCCCAGCGGCGTAACGGAAACCCGTGCCTTCGAACGCGTCAGATTGTTCGATTTCCCCGGTACCGCCCACGTCAAGATCACTGAAGGCTGTTCGAATAATTGCACGTATTGCGCCATCCCTCTCATCAGAGGGGAGCTTCGCTCGCGCCGCATCGAGGATATCGCGGAGGAATGCAGGGTTCTCATACGCCGAGGCATAAAGGAGCTCGTACTCATCGGCCAGGACCTCGGGGCTTTCGGCTCCGATCTCGCCGGGCGGACAGGGACGGAGCTTCCGGAACTCCTCGAAGCCCTCAGTGCACTCGATGGCGATTTCCGTGTGCGCGTACTTTATATCCATCCCGATCATTTTCCCGAGCGGATTCTGGAGGTCATGCTGCGCGACCCGCGCATCCTCCCCTACTTCGACCTGCCCTTCCAGCACGCGTCAGGGACGCTATTGCATACGATGAACCGCCGCGGCAATGACGCCATCTACCTCGATCTGATTCGCAGGATCAGATCGGCCCTGCCCGACGCGATGATCCGTTCGACCTTCCTTGTCGGCTTTCCCGGCGAGACGGACGATGATTTTGCCGTCTTGCGGCGTTTTCAGGAAGATGCGCAGCTGGACTGGCTGGGCGTTTTCACGTATTCACGTGAAGAAGGCACAGTCGCATACGACATGAAACACCGAGTGGCCAAAAAATTGGCCAATGCAAGGAAAAACGAAATCGAAACCGCGCAAACCCCAATTACGGAAGCGCGCCTCGCGCGTTTCGTCGGTCGTGAAATCCGGGTGCTGGTAGAAGAAAAAGTCGAAGGAGAGGAACTTGCTCTCGGGCGCGCATGGATGCAGGCTCCCGATGTGGACGGTCTCGTCGTCCTGCGCGGTTTCCATGCGCCGGGAGACCTTGTGCCTGCGCGAGTCCTGGCCGTACGCGGCGTCGATCTGGATGCGGTACCGACGGACGAAGCTTCCCGACCGGGGAAGGTCCGCGCGTGAACGAAGATCTTCCGTCCTATCTTGCCGGTCTGAATCCCGAACAGCTCCAGGCGGTGCGACACGAAGACTCTCCACTCCTGATTCTGGCGGGAGCCGGATCGGGAAAAACCAGGGTCATCACGACCAAGATAGCCTGGCTTGTGCGCGAGCGCGGCATGAGCCCCGAGTCGATACTGGCGGTGACCTTCACCAACAAGGCCGCAAGGGAAATGCGCGAAAGGGCGGAATCGATCGAACCGGCCTGCTCCCGCGCCGTGATCCGGACTTTCCATTCCTTCGGCGCATGGTTTTTGAGAAGAAACGCCCTGGCCGCCGGCCTCGATTCCAATTTCACGATTTACGATGACGACGATTCCGCCGTCCTGCTGCAGGCTGTACTTCCTTCGCGGACCAGACAGGAATGCAATCGCCTGGCTTCCCGCATCGCCAGGGCGAAGGATTTCGGGCTTGAGCCCGATTCTCCCGATCTTGAACGCGCTTTCCCGGAACCGGAATTCCGCAGAACCTACGCGGCGTATCAGGACAGGCTCAAGAAAACGGGCAATGTCGATTTCGGGGACCTCATCCGCCTGCCGGCCAGGCTGCTGGCTTCGGAACCGGCCATCGCGAAAAGAACGCAACAGCGTTTCCGCGTCATTCTGGTCGACGAGTATCAGGATTCCAATGTCGCACAATTCCGCCTCCTCAGGCTCCTGGCGGGTCCCGAAACCTACATCTGCGTGGTCGGCGACGACGACCAGTCGATTTATCGCTTCCGGGGCGCCGAAGTACGCAACATTCTGAATTTCGCGCAGGTTTTCCCGGGAACGACAACCATAAAACTGGAACGGAATTACCGCTCCTACCAGAGTATCCTCGATCTGGCGGGGGACGTCGTGTCGCATAACTCCGGACGTCTGGGCAAGACTCTGCGGGCCATGCGTCCGGGCGGCGAAAAACCTCTGCTCGCTCTTCTCGACGACCAGGAACAGGAAGTCCAGTACTGCACTTCCATAGTAAAATCGCACCTGGCCAAGGGCGGAAATCTCTCCGATATCGCGATCCTCTACAGGACCAATGCGCAGTCACTCGCTTTCGAGAAGGATTTTCCCCGCATGGGCATCCGCTACAGGATTGTGGGGGCTTTGCGTTTTTATGACCGTGAAGAAGTGAAAGACGTTCTGTCCTACCTTTCCCTCATCTTGAACCCGCGGGATGAAATCGCCTTCAAGCGTGTTGCCAATAAGCCTGCGCGCGGTATAGGCGATACGGGTCTCGAAACTGTACTCGACGCGGCGGCGAGATCGGGCGAGGATTTGCTGACGGCCGCCGGCGGATGCATCGACGAATTGCGCGGGCGCGGCAAGGCGGGAATGAAAAATTTCCTTGCGATGATCCACGGATTCAGAAAAGCGCTGGGCCTTTCGGATCGTATGGATGCTCAAGACGATACCGACGCCCGCGAAAACCGCGACGACGAAAACCGCGCCGCGCCGGGAGAACCCGAGCCGTACTCCATTTCGGATGGGGGAACACGCAGGGCCGATCCCGGTACGACATCCCTGGGCGAATTGCTGCAGGCGCTTATACGCGAAACCGGTCTTGCCGAATATCACAAGGGCCAGGATGAAATCGCGGGCACCCAGAAATTGTCGAATCTTGAAGAACTCGTGAATGCAGCTTCCCTCTACCCTTTGGGCGCGGAAGGGTTGGCCGAATTCCTCGAGACTATCGAACTCGACCGGAGTCTGCAGGCGGCGGACCCTTCGGAAAGTGCCGAAGCGGTGACTCTCATCACAATGCACAATACGAAAGGCCTGGAATTTCCCGTCGTCATTGTCACGGGCATGGAACAGGGCCTTTTCCCCAGGGATGACGAGGAAGGCGAAGATCTGGAGGAGCAGCGGAGGCTCTTTTACGTAGCCGTGACACGCGCCAAAAACCGCCTTTTCCTGACCGCCTGTCGATGGCGACGCATCCACGGAAGGCTTTTCGAGACCGTCCCCTCGCGCTTCCTGTCCGAAATCAAGCCCGAACTCTTCGATGCACGGGGGGCGGGAGGCAAAGCGACCTCATCCGGCCCCAACCCATACGCCGCACGCCCAGGCTACGGGCGCGCTTCATATTCCCCGCCTCCGCAGGGAAACGCGCGGATATCGCAGCAGTCCGGCACCAGACCGGACATGAATTCGCAATGGCGCGCGGGCGCTACGGTCTATCATGACGAATACGGTCCCGGAATGATCGTGAAAGTGAGCCCCACTCCCAGTTCGGGCCCTCTCGTGGTAGTCCGTTTCGAATCGGGAAAGCTTGCGCAGTTTTTCCCCAAATTCACTTCCAAACTCGAGAGGGTCAAGGAATGAGCGGAAATCAGGATCAAGAGCTCCGGTCGCTTGTTTCGCTCCTTCCGTCCATCCGGCGAGC
>JBDKUJ010000051.1:0-4046 GCA_039679665.1 Rectinema sp.
GAATCATCGAAGCGGCCGGCGGAAAGCTGTCGCTGTCATGGGAGCTGTACGAGGGCCATGATGTTTTTATGACATGGCTCGTTCCGGCACTCGCCGCCGGCTTGATCATTGCCGCGTATGCACTGGGAAAAGGAAAAACCTTGCGTGATTTCCTGGCGGTGCAGAAGCTTTCGGGGCGGTTGCCTTCCGATTTCATCGAACTGGTTTCCCTGCCCGGTACATTGCTCAATATGGGAGCGGTGGGGCTGATCGGCTATGTCTATGTCAGGGCGATCGGAGGCACGGTAAGCGGGCCCATTCTCGGCGCGCTTATCACGATGATGGGGTTTGCCGCATTCGGAAAGACGGTCCGGAATATCCTGCCGGTCATGGCGGGCGCCCTGATTGCGACCCTCGTGTTCGGCATGGATCCAGCATCGGCCGATGCGCTCATGATTATCCTCTTCTGCACGGGCCTGGCTCCACTGGCGGGCGAATTCGGGCCCGGAGTCGGAATGGTCGCGGGATTCCTGCATTTCGTGATGGCGGATCGCACCGCGCTCTGGCATGGCGGAATGGCGCTCTACAACAATGGTT
Organism: Rectinema sp.; assembly: GCA_039679665.1. Taxonomy (GTDB): domain Bacteria; phylum Spirochaetota; class Spirochaetia; order Treponematales; family Rectinemataceae; genus JBDKUJ01. The sequence goes on from JBDKUJ010000051.1 coordinate 577, forward strand.
TCGCCGCGGGGCTCACGGCGGCGCTGATCGTGGCCGTCATCGAGTGGTACCGTTCCAGCAGGATCGACTGATCCGGCGAAGGGAGTATTCCATGAAACATAAGGATGTCATCGTCCATCTCATCAGCGAAGTATCGCGGTATATCCTTGAGGGAGATCCCGGGAAAATGGTGATTTCCCTTCACCGGGAAGCCGATGGAATCCATCTTTGCGTCCTGGATGACCGGGCGCGCAGCGAAGGCGAGATGGAGGCGGTCGCAAGATCGCTCAACGCGTCCAGCAGGCCTGAACTGGCGGGCTACTACGGCACGATGGCGGGGCACGACCTTCTGGGACAGGCGCGGCTCAACCTCGTCGGCTGGCAGATCAAGCATGCCGAGGTCGAGCGGACACCGGAGGGCGGCGCGATGCTGAACCTCTGGATAGGCGGCGAGGCTTTTGACGACAGCAAGTTCACCATGCCGAAAGGGAAAAACGGCTCCGGGTGAAGGCGACATGAGGCCGTTGCCCCGTACGCGCGCGGCGAGTATGATCGATTCCATGGCGGCGAGCATTCTCTGGTACGATCTTGAAACTTTCGGCCTCGATCCGCGATACGACAGGATCGCTCAATTCGCCTGCATCCGCACCGACGAAAATCTGGAAGAAATCGAAGAACCCATCGTTCTCTATTGCAAACCGACGCCCGATTACCTTCCCTCGCCGCAGGCTTGCCTCGTGCACGGCATCACACCCCAGCATGCGGAAGAAGCCGGGATTCCCGAATACGAGTTCGCGTCGCGCATCCTCGAACAGATGAGCCGTCCCGCGACCACCACCGCCGGTTTCAATTCCGTCAAATTCGACGATGAATTCATCCGGCACATGCTTTACCGGAATTTGTTCGATCCCTATGAGCGCGAATGGGCCGACGGCAATTCACGCTGGGACGCCATCGGGCTCGTACGGGCCGCCGGGGACCTGCGGCCCGAGGGCATCGTCTGGCCGCGCAACGAGGACGGGAAACCGCTCTTCAGACTGGAAGCGCTGGCCAAGGCCAACGGCATAGCGCTCAGCTCGGCGCACGACGCCCTGCACGATATCCGCGCGACCATTGCGGTCGCCAGGCTGGTAAAAACCAAGCAGCCCCGTCTGTATGGCTGGTATTATTCGCACCGTCGTCGCGAGAGTCTGAAACCCCTGATCGACCTGTCGTCCCGAAAAATGCTTCTCCATACGGCTGCGGAGTACACGTCGACATCGGGCTGCACGACGCTGGTCGCTCCCGTTGCGATGGATCCGGCCAACCGGAACCAGCTTGTGGCCATAGATCTGCGCTTCGATCCCGCGCCGCTGGTTTCGCTCAGTATCGAGGAAATAAGGGCGAGGGTTTTCACCAGGGCTGAAGCGCTGGACGCACCGCGCGTGCCGCTCACGGGAATCAGGCTCAACCATTGCCCGTTCCTTGCGCCGGCTTCGTCGCTGCGAAAGGAGGCTGCCGCCAGACTCGGCCTCGACCCGGTCCTCTGCGCAACACGTCTCGATTTCATCGCGGAATCGAAGGGACTGGCCCAGAAACTGCTCGCCGTGTTCGACTCTCCTTCGGCCGGAGCGTCGATCGCATCCGATACGGACGATCCCGAGTACAGGCTTTATTCCGACAGCTTTATTCCCGACGACGACAAAGAGCGCCTGGCCGGTATGCACAGAACGATCGCAACGCAGGGCGCGGCATCGGCAAAAGATATTTTCATGCACACACGCTACCGCGACGACAGGATTCCCAAGCTTGGGGGCAGATTTTTCGCGCGCAATTTTCCGGAGACGCTGACCGCCCGCGAGCGTTCGAAATGGCGGGATTTCTGTGCGCAGCGCATTCAGCTGCCCGCACGGGAAGGCTCGGCGGAACTGGGGGATTACGCGGGCTTTATCGATTCGAGGCTGTCCGACCCGTCCGCGCCCGCCAGGGACAGACTCATCCTGCACGCCCTGCTCGACTGGAAATCACGGCTGGAAAAAGAGGTGCTCGCCTATGAATCCTGAATCGGCCGACGGACGCGGACCCGATATCGAAACCCGCGAGAAAACCGAAACGCTCGGAGCGCTCGAAGCGCTTGGAGCACTTGAAGCGCGCATCCTGAGGCTGGAATCCGATCATGCGTATCACCAGGCCGCCCTGGCGGCGTACGATGAGCAGTTCTATCGATACGAACAGCGGATATCCAGGCTGGAAGAGACGTTTGGCCGCATAGTCTCGGCTATGAAGGAGCTGGCCGACGCCAAGCAGGGGCCGCTTCCCCCGGGCGAAAGGCCGCCGCATTATTGAGGGCATCATCGGGTCGAGCCATTTGAGGGCTTTATTTGAGGCGCACTCTATCGAGGGGGACGGGCGAAGCGCTTTTTGCGCTGGATCCTTTTCCTGCGCACGGGACGAGATATACTATCGTAATGCGGTATTCCGCTTCAGGTGTGATCGCATGACCGGCAGAATCGGTTTGACAGTATCCAGAATCCTCATCATGGCGGCCATTCTCCTGGCGATCGCGGGAGGATCGGTCGCGGCATCGGAGCCGTCGCAGCCATCGGTCAAGCCCGGTGAAATGACCGTGCAAGTGCGTCAGGCCGCCGTACGGGGCGAACCCTCCGCGCTCTCCGCACCACTCTCGATGCTTGCATACGGCGATGTAGTCTATGTGACCGGAAGTGTGGACGGCTGGGCTTTGCTTCGTCTTTCCGGCCGGGAAAAGCCCGCGTACATGTACCTGTCGTCGCTGACTCCGAAACGCATCGGCGGCTCCGGCCCGATGCAGACGGCCGTGCCGGGTGTGAGCGCCCCCGAGCTGGCTTTGGCCGGGAAGGGGTTCGATAGCCGCATCGAGAAAAACTATGGCGCCAAAACGCATCTTGATTTCAGGTATGTCGATTTGATGGAAGAATTCCGATTCGATCCTGAGCGTTGCGCCGCCTTCCTGAACGGGGGCGAATGATGCGACGCCGCTCCATGACGGGCACGCCTGCACCCGTGCCCGCGCGCGCGCTTGCGCTTTTGATCGCACTCGCGTGCATCCTCTTTTTTTCGTCCTGTCTTTCGGTCAAGGAATCCGTCGCGATTTTCAGCGAAGAAGCAGTGCGCAACGGGCTCATAACGAGGGGGCAGGCAGTCATGCTGGCCGCCGCCGCAGTAGCCGCGGCCGGGATAGCCGAAAGCCCCGACCCCGAGCAGGAGTACTATATCGGAAGATCGGTGGCCGCTACCGTTCTCGCCAAGTACCCCGCATACGACAACCTTGAACTCAACCGATACCTCAACCTGCTGGGGCAGGGACTCGCCCTTCATTCATCCCGTCCCGAGATTTTCGCGGGCTACCGCTTCCTCGCGCTCGACAGCATGGAAGTGAATGCATTCGCGACGCCGGGCGGGCACATCCTTGTGACGAGAGGCCTGCTTCGCTTCGCCCGGAGCGAGGATGAACTGGCGGCAGTGCTCGCGCA
>JBDKUJ010000052.1:0-10223 GCA_039679665.1 Rectinema sp.
CGCAAAAAGAAGGCCGGCCGCGAATGAATCTCCCGCCCCCACCCGATCGACGATGTCGGTTATCCTGTATGGCCGGTAGGCATCGTCTTTCATCGGCGCGTAGAAGGTTCTATCTCCATCCTTGACCCAAAGCACGGCTCCCCAATTGTTGTGGGTTGCGGAAACGCTTTCCCGCAGCGTAAACGCCACCATCGATACATTGGGATAAAGCGCCGCTATCTTCCTTGCGACATCCGGATAGCGCTTGGTATCGAGAACCCCGGCGGTGGCGTCCGAAGTGCCGGCGGTTATCCCCAGTACGTCGGAGGCGTCTTCCTCATTGCCGATCACGATATCGACATAAGGAAGAATTTTGCCGATTACTTCTCTTGCCAGTTCCTTCGCTCCCGTTCCCTGTCTCCAGTTCCAGAGCTTTTTGCGGAAATTCAGATCGATGGAGACGCCAAGCCCCGCGGCTTTCGCGCGGCGGGCGGCTTCGATGCAGCTCTCCGCCGCGGTTTCGGAAATAGCCGGCGTGATGCCGGAAAAATGGAACCAGGAAGCGCCCATGAATATATGGTCCCACTCATAGGCTTCCGGTTTCATAAGGGAAACCGATGAATTCGATCGATCATACCAGATCGAACTGGGTCTCTGGCATGCGCCGGTTTCAAGGAACAGCAGCCCCATGCGACCTTGCCGTGGACGAATGACGAAATTCGTGTCGACGCCGATTCCACGAAGCTGTCCCAGGCATGCATCCGCCAAAGGATTTTCGGGAAGAGCGGTAACGAAGGCCGCCTTCCCGCCTAAAAGAACATAGGAGGCCGCTACATTCGCTTCGGCGCCGGCAAAGGACAGATTGACGGTTCCGGGGAGCGCCTGACGGAAACGATAAGGGGGGACAGGCTCGATTCTCGCCATGACCTCGCCAAATGTTATCAGCGTAGACATGGCTTTCCCTCCCTGTTGCACGCGCCTGCGGCACGTACCGCGGAAGCCCTGATAGCGTCCCAGTTTCCCTTCTGTATGGCTTCCCGCGGCGCAATCCACGACCCTCCCACCGCAAGCACGGCAGGCTCGGCCAGATAACTTCCGCAATTCACCTCAGATACTCCCCCCAAAGGGATATAGCGTATGCCGAGGTGGGCATACGGAGCGTTGATCGCCCTGAGATACGGCAGGCCGCCAAGCGATTCGGCGGGGAATATTTTCAGAATGCGACAATCGTATTCGAGAGCGGTTTCGATATCGGAAGGGACGGCGATTCCGGGCGCTATGGGCATGCCGTGGTGTAAAGCCGCTTCGATCACGGCGCGATTGGTCCCCGGAGTGACGATAAAGGAAGCTCCTTTTTCTTTCGCTTCCCATACTTGCTCCGCCCGCAGAACCGTTCCGACACCGGCGAGCATTTCGGGCACTTCCTTGACGATTCTGCCGAGCGATTCGAGGGAAGACGGCGTCCTAAGGGCTAGTTCCATCGCATCGATTCCCGCTTCGATCAGAATCCTGGCGACAGGAACGGCTTTCTCGGGGTCATCGATAACGAGTACGGCGATAACACCCTTCATTTTCAATCGTTCAGCAAATATGGCCGGAAAAGCGGCCTTCGGTTCGGATGCCATCAAATTCTCCCGAATTTTGCGAGAAGTTCGTCGACTGTTGCTCCCCGAAGAATCTCATTACGGGTTGCTTCTTCGCGTTTCGCCTGATCCGCCGCGCGCTCGTATACCGCTTCGGCTTCCTCGTACGGAACTACCGTCACGCCGATCTCGTCCGCAACGATGATGTCTCCCGGATGGACAACCACGCCCCCCGCGGATATGTCGCCATAGAGTTCGATCGGTTCGAAAATCTTCGTGTAGGCGCTGTGGGCCGCCCGCGGCGACACCGAGCGCGACACTATCGGAAAACCGAGCATTCTGGCCTCGTCTGTGTCGCGCACCGATCCGTCGACGACTGCTCCGGCGATTTTCGCGGAACGGGCCAGCCCCGACATCAGGCCGCCCCAGATAGAGGTCTCGGTTTCTCCGAATGCATCGATGACTATTACATCACCCGGCTTAGCATGTTCAAAAATCACAAGGCAATCGACGAGAAAACCGGGAACGAGTTTGACCGTAAGCGCCGGACCGATGAAGGGGGCTGCCACGCTCCGCATTTTCATGGAACTGTGCATGATGCCTTCCCGCTCAAGCGCGTCGCCGACGACACAGGAAACGCTCATCACATCCTTCAACGCTACGAACTTCTTTATCAGATCCTCGTCGAGACGCGGTCTTTTTCCGATGATTCGATCCATTCAGCCACCTCCGCATTGGTTCCGCAAAGTGTATCCCAACAATCACGACTTGTCAAACAATTTTGAAACTCTGTTTCTGTTTTTGCTACTTTATCAACACTTTTCAGTTCGCACTTGATGATCTATTTTAGAAAGAGTATAACTTATCGAAGAGAGGAATCAATGGAAAAGAAAGGAAAAGAACCGGACGAAGTACAGTCGGTCGTCAAGACAATCGCCATTCTCGAAGCGTTGGCCAAGGAGGGCGAACTCGGTCTGACGGACCTCGCCACGAAGATAGGCAGCCATAAAAGCACCGTATATAGATTCATGTGCACATTATGCGAACAGGGATACGCCCGTAGGGATACGGATACGGAAAGGTTCTCGCTTACCCTCAAGATTTTCGAGCTGGGAATGGGGGTATTCGGCAGGGTGGATCTGGTCAAGCTGGCCGCGCCGGTGATCGCCCGGCTTTCCGCGACGACCGAAGAAACGATACATCTTGCAACATTGGACGATCAGCGTCTCGTCTATCTGTCGAAAGTCGAATCCACGCATTCCCTACGGGTCGGCATGCAATCAAGAGTCGGTATGTCCGCCCCCGAGTATTGCACGGGAGTCGGCAAGGTTCTCCTCGCCTGGTCCGATACCGACCTTCTGGAAGCGTACCTCTCGCGTTGCCAGTTTGTCCGCTATACGGAAAAGACAATAACGGACAGGTTGAAACTGGCGGCCGAACTCCAGGCGATCCGGAATCAGGGTTGGGCAATGGACGATGAAGAACACGAATACGGGGTACGCTGCGTCGCCGCTCCCGTCCGCGATATACAAGGGAAAGTCGTCGCCGCTTTGAGCGTGTCCGGACCGTCCGTACGCATGTCGTATGAACGTCTGGATGTCTTGAAGGGATTGGTCGTAGACGCCGCAAGCGAGATCTCCGGCGAGTTAGGTCACAAGAAAGGTGTTCGTAAATAGAAACAGTGTTTTATTTTTATTGACAATTTTCGGAAATGGCTTACAATCCAGCTATCCGTTTCTCAGGAGGTTCTAATGCGCGTCCGTATCCGTGTTAGTGCGGCGATTTTTCTTCTGTCGGCTCTTGTCGGCTTTTCACCGCTCTATGCACAAGACATCGTAATCGGTGCCATCTCCGCCAGAACAGGCGACAATGCCGCTCTCGGCGAGATGCAAGGTAATGGAGCCAAGATCGCTGTCGAAGAGATAAACGCGGCTGGCGGTATCCTCGGCAAGAAGCTCGTCCTGGCTCTGGAAGACTCGCAGGGCGTACCCGCTCAGGCCGTAGCGGCACTGAACAAACTCGTTTATCGCGACCGCGTCGTCGCCGTCATAGGCGACTCGCAGAGCTCGCCTTGCCTGGCTATGCTCCCCGTCATCCTGAAAGCCCAGATCCCGATGCTTCCCCACGGTACAAACCCGAGCATCACCAAGCAGGGCAATCCCTGGATATTCAGAACCAGGGCCAACGACGCCGTCAAATTCGGGTCCCTCGGCGATTTCCTTGTCAATAAAGACGGTTTCAAACGGATGGCAGTCCTGCACGATTCGGCGGACTACGGCATCGGCGGTATGGCAGCGCTGCGTACCACGCTTTCATCGAAATCAAACGTACTCGTCGCCGAAGAATCCTGGACTCCCGGCGACAAAGATTTCAGTTCACAGCTTCTCAAGATCAAGAAAGCCGAGCCCGATGTACTGGTCCTGATCGGACCGATGGTCGACATGGGATTGGCCATGAAGCAGGCCAGGCAAATGGGAATTACAGCTCAGTTCGCGGGTGGAGCGGGCATTGAAGCCAGCACTACCCTCGGTGCGGCGGGCGGCGCCGGCGAAGGACTCATTTTCGCGGCCGGTTTCATTTCCGCGAATCCCGATCCAAGAGTCGTTTCGTTCGTCCAGAAATTCACCGCACTCTACGGGAAAAAGCCCGATGACTTCGCCGCGACCGGCTACGATTCCGTATACCTGGTAGCCGAAGCCATCAAAGCCGCCAAGAGCACAAAGGCGGAAGAAATCAAGAAGGCTCTTTCCACTCTGGTATATAAGGGCATCGAAGGAACCTTCGCCTTCGACGATTCGGGCGAGGGGTTGCACTCCATGCAATTCGGCACCATCTCCAACGGACAGCCTGCGTTCTATACACCGTCCAAGAAATAAACGGCGTCCATCCTGGAGGATTTGATGGGATTCCTTTCGGTATTATTCCAGCTCATTATCGGAGGGCTGGCGATAGGCAGTGTTTACGGCCTTGTGGCACTTGCCCACTCCATGATCTGGAGCGGCGTACGGGTCGTCAATTTCGCGCAAGGCGAAATATTCATGATTGCCGCGTCGGTGGCCCTCATGTTCGTGACGGGAGAATGGGGGCAAACGCTACCCTTTATCCCTTCCGCGATCATCGGAACCATAGTTTCGGCTATCACCGGACTGCTTATCTATCTGCTGGTAATGCGCCCAACGACAAAATGGGGGTTTCTGTATGTAATCGCAGGTTGCGTCGGAGTGCAGATGCTTCTGCAGAACACGGCAATCCTCATCTGGGGATCTACCGGCCGACCATTCCCCGCGGTGCTCCCCATGACTCCCATTTCCGTCGCCGGGCTTCTCATCGTCCCCCAGGATGTTTTTATTCTGATCATCAGCCTTGCCGTCGCCGGTGCCCTCTGGCTTTTCCTTTCGAAAACCAAGCTGGGCACCGCGATGCGCGCAGCCGCACAGAATCGACCGGTAGCCGGGCTGATGGGAATCAGCCATGTGTTGACGGACGGTCTGACCATAGCGATCGCTAGCGCTGTCGCCGGCTTCGCGGGTATTCTGCTCGCTCCCAAGTTTTTCGTCACTCCGCAAATGGGATCGCTCATCAACTCCAAAGCTTTTACCGCGGCAGTGCTCGGTGGTTTCGGCAATATACCGGGCGCCATTATCGGAGGCCTGTTGCTTGGTGTTCTCGAAAATCTGGCCGCGGGCTTTATTTCTTCCCAGTTCAAAGATGCGATTTCCTTCATCGTTCTGATTCTTATCATGATGTTCAAACCAGGCGGCCTCTTCGACGCAGGACCGGGGAGGAAGGCGTGAGAACCTTAAGCGCGAAAACGCGAAACCTCACCACCCTCGCCGTCATCCTTCTATTCGGCGTCGGATCGCAATTCCTGATCGGCGATCCTTATGTATCCCACGTGCTTATCCTCGGAGGCATATATGGCCTCCTCGCCATCGGACTGAACATCGTCACCGGTTTTTGCGGCCAGATCAATCTGGGCATGGCGGGATTCTATGCGATCGGATCCTACACGTCGGCGATACTGTCCGTACGCTATGGATTCGGTTTCTGGCCGGCTTTTCTCATTTCGATATTGTCTTCGACCCTCGTTGGCGTCGTCATCGGCTTCCCCGCCCTCAAGGTTCGGGGAGGTGTATATCTGGTGCTCATCACCACAAGCTTCGCGGGAATAATCCAGACCGTCCTCAATCAGTGGGTCGGCCTGACCAACGGCCCGATGGGCATCGTCGGCATCCCTGCCCCTTCGATATTCAAACATCAGATTTCGACACTGCAAGATTGGCTCGTTCTGGTGTACGCACTCGTTCTGATCGCTGCTCTGGCGGCGATGCGGATAGAGCGCTCCCGCATCGGCAGAAGCCTGATCGCGGTGCGCGAGAGCGAAACTTCGGCACAGAGCCTCGGGATAAATCTTGCATTCTACAAGGTGCTTGCGTTCGCTTTATCGGCGGCCTTCGCGGGCGCGGCAGGCTCTCTATACGCTCACTACATGACTACGATCAGTCCCGATATCTACAGTTTCAGCACGAGTGTCCTCGTTCTGATGATGATTGTAGTCGGCGGAGTCGGGTCGATTCCGGGCTCCATCATCGGTGGAATCATCGTCTCGGTCCTTCCCGAACTGTTGCGCCCTTTGAACGAGCTTCAGATGATCGTGTACTCCCTCCTGATAGTCCTTTCGACGATCTATCTCAGAAAGGGAATCATGGGACTGGGCATCGACACCGCAAGATTTTTCCGAAGGACGCTTTCCGTGAGGAGAAACGATGAACAGGCCCGTTGATATTCTTCGCGCACAGAACGTAACGAAACGTTTCGGAGGAGTTCATGCCCTGGATGGGGTGGATTTCACCGTCGCCAAAGGCGAAATACGTGGTCTCATCGGGCCGAACGGTTCAGGGAAAACTACGCTTTTCAATGTTTTGACCGGATATGTTGCCCCCACAAGCGGTAGCATAGAGCTTCTGGGCCGTTCGGTCACCAGCAAAAAACCGCACGAACTTTCCCGATCCGGCATAGCGCGTACATTCCAGCATATCGAGCTTTTCAAAGGAATGACGGTTCTTGAGAATATCACCGTCGCCGCGCAATGCAGGTCCAGAGCCAGACTGTTTGGCGTCCTGGCCCGTCTCCCCGCCGTAAACGCAGAAGAAAAAGCATTCAAAGACAGGGCCGAAAAAGAGCTGATATTCGTCGGGATCGATACTCTGAAAGACAGCATCGCGCAGGATCTTGCGTATGGGCAGCAACGGCTGGTTGAAATCGCGCGGGCGCTCGCGACCGATCCCGAAATTCTCCTTCTGGACGAACCGGCGGCCGGCATGAACCCCACCGAAAAGCAAACCCTGGCCGCGCTCATCAGAAAAATCCGAGACAGAGGCATAACTGTCATCCTCATCGAACACGACATGAAGATGGTGGTCAATCTTGCCGACCGAATTACCGTTCTGGATTGCGGGAAAAAACTTGCGGAAGATGGCCCCAGGGAAATTCAGGAAAACAAGGCAGTGATCGAAGCCTATCTGGGCGGAAACATCAAAATGCAGGCCGCGGAATCGAAGTATGCGGGCGTTTCGGCCGGGGAAAAACCGGTCCTGTCCTTGAACAATATCGATGGCTGCTATGGCGCCGTACATGTGCTCAAGAACATCACTTTTTCAGTCGCGCGAGGAGAATTCGTAGCTCTCATCGGCGCGAACGGCGCAGGGAAAACCACTCTCCTGAAAACTATTTCAGGAATGCTCCCTCCCCGTTCGGGCAGCATCGAATACGAAGGCCAACGGATTGAACATATGTCGTCCGACCGGTTGGTTCGCAGAGGACTCGTGCATGTGCCAGAAGGGCGGGGGATATTCCCCGCTCTCACGGTTCGCGAAAACATAATGATGGGCGCGTTCCTGCGCAAAGACAAAGCCGGAATTGCAGCTGACTATGAACATGTGCTGGATCTCTTCCCCCGGCTGCGCGAAAGAATCGGCCAGCAAGGCGGTTCGCTTTCCGGCGGGGAGCAGCAAATGCTCGCCATAGCTCGCGCGTTGATGTCCAAACCCAAGCTCCTTCTCCTGGACGAGCCCTCCATGGGACTCTCCCCCAAGCTTGTGGAAGAAGTCCTCGAGGTTGTCCGTAAAATCCACGAAGAAGGGCGGACAGTTTTGCTCGTCGAGCAGAACGCCAAAGCGGCGCTGAATGTGGCTGATCGCGCCTTCGTGATCGAAACCGGAGAATTGGTCCTGGAAGGTTCCGCTTCCGACCTGCTGCACAATCCGAAAGTAAAAAACGCCTATCTGGGCGGGTGAGAGCGAATCGGAGATATCGGGCGCACCGCTCGAGCGGTGCGCTTTTTTTGGGTTGCGCGGCACGCCGCGCGGTACTACCCTTCCCGCATGAGCAAGCCTGATGTCTGGAAAGAAACGGGTTCGGACAGAATCGCCGATTGCCGGGTATTCGACGTATCGTCGAGCGACCGCGAAAGCGCGACGGGCAAACATGGCAGATTCTATCTGATCAACAGCCACGACTGGGTGGGAGTCATCCCGGTGGTCGATACGCCCGATGGCCGGCAATTCGTAATGATACGCCAGTATCGTCACGGGACCGGAAGACTGTCGCTGGAATTCCCCGGAGGCGTGGTCGATCCGGGAGAAGATCCGGGCCTGGCCGCCGTCCGCGAACTGGCCGAAGAGACAGGGTACGAGCCTGAGTTTGTCCTCCCTCTGGGAGATCTGTCGCCCAATCCTGCATTCATGACGAACACGTTCCATGCTTTTGTCGCCGAAGGGTGTCGGCTCACCCGTCCCCAAGCCCTGGACGAACACGAAGAAATCGAGACTTTCCTGGTACCCGAACGCGAAGCGGTCGATCTGGTCGGCGCTGAGGACTACGGCCACGCATTGATGACGGCTTCGCTTTTCCTGTATATGCGCTACAGGGGCTTAAGCCTCTAGGTTATCTGAAAACCCGAGTCATTACCTACCCGGCAAAATGAAAAGAAACCGCTTCGTCTGGAATGGACTTGGCCGTAGTGGCCCATTCCAGGCGCTCCCCGTGTTTCATATTTGCTTCACTATATGTAAATATTTCAATATATTATAATAAAGAGATATTAGCGCAACCCAGAGCGCGCAGGGGTACTATATGATCGATACAAAAGCTGTTCCAAAGAGATTCTCCGGATTCGGCCGCTTTGCCGGCGACGCAGTTCCTCATTGCATAGATAAAGACGACATGCTCACGTTCTCCCTGGAGCGTGAACGGAGGCTCCTGTGTACGAACGGTCTTCTGTGGGTGACAATCCAGAACGACAGGACCGATTACCTGTTGGATGCCGATCGGGAATTGGACATTCCAGGCGAAGAAAAAGTGGTGCTGGAGGCCAGGCAACCGAGCTGTTTCGAAATTGACTGAAGAATCTGACTGACGAAATTGACTGAAAAGGGCGAAAGGCGCGTATTCTGGCCTCAGCTGCGCCAGGAGACGATTCGCGATATACTCTGGGCATATTTGCGGGCAAGGAGCCAACCCAGATGAAAAGGAAAGGATTTGCGTTACTCGCCATTGTTCTTTGCGCAGTATTGTTGCTGACGTCCTGCCTTCCCGGCGACGGAAAAGCCACGGCCCAGGATCCGGCCGGCTTCTGGGGAGGGGTCTGGCACGGGATCATCGCCCCTATTTCGCTGATTGTCGGGATTTTCGACAAAAACATCAGGATTTACGAAACCAGCAACAAGGGTTGGTGGTATGACTTGGGCTTTTTTCTCACTATCGCGTCGGGAGCAGGCGGAGGAACAGCGGCGGCCAGACGGAAAAGAAACAGGAGAGAGGGCTGAGGCTTCGCGCATAAGCCGTTGGAACGGCGCTCCGATTCAGATTTGCGGCCTGCGTGCTATCATTTCGATTTCAACGCGTGCGCCGAGAGGCAGGCCTGCGACCGCCACAGTCGAACGTGCGGGATAGGGCGCCGAAAACTGTTTCGCATAGACTTCGTTCATCGCCGAAAAGTCCGCCATATCGACTAAAAACACATTGGTCTTGACGACATCGTCCGGGGTCAGACCGGTCGCGGCGAGGACCGCGAACAGATTGCGGAATACGCGTTCGGTCTGTGCTGCCGTTCCACCGTCGACGAGTTTTTTCGTTTCGGGATCGATAGGGGTCTGTCCGGAAAAAAAGACAAATTCGCCGGAGCCCACTGCATGGGAATAGGGACCGACGGCGACGGCTCCCTGAGCGCTGAAGGCGGTTCTCGACATGAAATTCCTCCTGATTTTGCCGACTTGGTTCTTCTGAATAATAGCATGCCACGAGGCGGAATGACTGCGGCTTGACGACTCTGCGCTAAACGTCTAGGCTCCGGAGTGCTTATGAAAAAAATAATGTACTATAAGTTTACGATCGCAACCGCGGTGCTCATTCTTGTAGCCCTTCTTCTGCCCGGCTCTGCGTTCAGGTACGTTCCCGTCAGTTTTTTCGAAGTCGACAAGCTCGCCCATATAGCGCTTTTTTTTATTTTTACGCTGGCATTCCAATTCGAATTCAAGGCGACTCACGGAAGGGCTCCGCTTTTCTGGCGCGGATCGATCCTTATCATTCTGTTTTCGGCGGGGTCCGAAGCCCTGCAGCTCCTGACGAGTACTCGCTCCTTCGACCCCAAGGACATGGCCG
>JBDKUJ010000053.1:0-2084 GCA_039679665.1 Rectinema sp.
TTTACTTCTTGTACACCATGTTGTCGGCCGTGATCGTGCCCAGGTATTTGGCGTAGGCCATGAAGACTTCGGCATCAGACGGGAAGTCGTTGGTGACCTTGCCGATCAGCATGCGGTAATCGTCGCCGCCGTTGAACAGGAAGTTCAGCGTGGCGAAAAGATATTCCTTGGCCGGATCGACCGGCTTGCCGCCGATCATGATGTCGGAAACGCGATCACCCGCCGGCTTGGCCGCCGTAAGGGTGAACGTGAGTCCGGCGACGTGCGGGTAACGCCCGTCGGCCGCGGGAAGCTTGCCTACGCCGTTTTCGAGGATGGCGTCGAATTCTGCGCCCTTGATCTTCGCGGTCTGGATATAGTTGCCGAAGGGCATGACCGTGAAAATATGGTTCTTGGTGATGTCGCCGGCGGGAATGGAAGTGCGGATGCCACCGCCGTTCATGAGGGCGACGTCGGCGCCGGTGGCGTAGATCATGCCGTTGGCTATGAGAGTGCCGAGATTGGACGGCTGCGTGCGGACGATTTCACGCGTACCTTCCAGCATCACGGCCGTTTTGCCGATCACTTCGGCGAGCATCGGCTTCTGCGCGGCGGTGAGTTCGTTCACGATCGCGGTGATCTTCGCGTCGCCCTTGAGGTTGGGCGAATTTTCCGGCGTGATCGTGCGGGCGGTCTTGGCTTTGACGATCCTGTCCGTACCGACGGTGAGTTCTACGACGCCGAGACCGGTGTCATAGGAACCGGTGGAAGCGATGAGAACGGGGGTCTTGTTGATCTTGGCCGCGTTCTCGAGCGTAGTGTGGCTGTGTCCGTCGATGATCACGTCGATTTCGGGAATCGCCTGCGCGACATCGGTCGACATGGGTTTGGACGAAGCATCCAGGCCGATATGGGAAATCAGGATGAGGACATCGTATTTTCCGGCCAGTTCATTCGCAACCGCGCGGCCTTCGACCACGGGGTCCGTAAAGGTGACGCCCTCGATGCCCTTGGGATCGGTCTTGTAGGCGGTTTCGGGGCTGGCGAGGCCGAAGAAAGCGACGCGCACGCCCTGTATTTCCTTGATCGCATAGGGAGTGAACACGCGCTTGCCGTCCTTGTAGACGTTGGCGGCCAGAATCTTGAACTTGGCCTGCTTCTCTAGCTCCATGAGCCTGGCAAACCCGTAATTGTAGTCATGGTTGCCGGTGGTCATGTAGTCGTAGCCGACTTCGTTCATGAGCCGGACGACGCTGGCTCCCTGCTCGAGATTGGCGAAAGGCAGCCCATGGAAGGTGTCGCCTGCGTCGATCACGAGAGTATTGGGATTGGCGGCCTTCAGTTCGGCGACGGCTGTCGCGATCCTGGAATAGCCGAGTTCGGTTTTGCTTTCGATGGCGCGCGCATGCATGTCGTTGGTATGCGCTATCGTAATCCTGACTTCCTGGGCGAGGGGCGCGGGCGCTTTGAAGGCGACCGGCGCGGTGGTGGCGCACGCGACGGCCATCAGTGCTACCAGAATGACCGCAACGCCGCGAAGTTTCCTGAACATCATGGAACCTCCTGTTTTGTGACGAAAAATAAGTGACTGCTTCGGATTCACGCCTGTGGAGTATAGACCCGCCAAGCCCGGCGGACAAGAGAAATCAAACCTTCCCGTTTCAGGCCGCCGGGTCCTGGCTGCCCTCATGCCGCGACTTCCTGCCGAAGACATTCAAGAGTATCATAAGGAGTTTCCATTCCCTTTCCGGAGCGGCCATGCGCAAGTCCAGCATACAAGGCGTTTCGGCGCGACCCGTTTCGGGCCTCGCCGCGCTGATTTTCGTCATTCTTGCCGTCCTCGTCATGACCGCTTCCGCGAGCGCGCCCAAAGAGGTTTTTCTCGCCGGAAACGATGAAGGGCTTTATATCGTCCGGCCCGGAAAGAATGGCTACGAAGCCGAATCCCTGTGGTCGGGAGGCAGGGTTCTCAAAATCGAGCCTGCGGGCTCGGGCTGGTATGTGCTGAGTTCCGGAGGGCTGCTATATGCGCAAGCCCCGGATGCGCAAAACCCGTATTCGATACGGGACATCTCGACCGGTCTGCCGTCGAAAACCCTCAATCT
>JBDKUJ010000054.1:0-5200 GCA_039679665.1 Rectinema sp.
GTCGGGACGCCAAGCATGCCGCCGATCGAGGCGATCGGAACGAGACTCATCGGAACGTCTTCCCATATATAACGATGATCGATACCGGGCGGTGCCATTATTCCCGCATAGCTCGATGTGGCGCGGATGGCGGAACAAAGGTCCTGGCCGGGCGAATCATAGGTCAGATAAAGCCACTCCCGCGCCGAGACGCTGCGCACACCGAGCGCGCGCGCCACGGAAAGTCTTTCATCGTCGATCTTCTGGAGAACCGTCGCTACGGAAGGAGTGATTCCCTGCAGGTAGTATTCAAAATTTCCACGGGTTTCCTCGATCCAGCCGGCATTGAGAAGAGTGAGCGCGGGGTGGAAAACGGCTCCGATATTTTCCATGCTTGTCGCGAGCACGTTGCCTCCCGCGCTGAACTGGGGAAATGCCGCTTCCAGTATTCCGAGGACTTCGGGCGTCCTGAAAGACGGAAGCGCCGCCGCCGGAACGCCATTTTTGATCCTGAAAATGTGCCCGCGGTGGCGGGACACCATTCGAGAGGCGTAGATGAAGGTCTGTGCCTCGACGATAACCGGCCGCCCCTCAGCTCCGGCCGCCCTGAGGGCTGCCCGGAATTCCAGCGCGCCGCCCGTCCGGCCGGGATTCAGTACGACGACCTGGCCGTCAGCGAGATAGGGCGCCATGACACGTGCGAGCGGACGGTGCGCGGTGGATGGGGTCACTATCATGACAACGTCCGCGCCATCCAGAGCTTCGTCGATTCGGGACGTGGCCAGCTTTATCGGACCGAAACCCTCCACCGCTCCTTCAACTTCGATGCCGCCGTGCCACCTGACGCCCGCCAGATGTTCGTCGCTGCGGTTGTAGAGCCGCACATCGAAGCCCATGATCCCGAGATGGCCGGCCATGGAAAGTCCGCCGTTGCCCGCGCCAAGAACGCACCAGCGGGCTTTTCTGCCTTTTTCCCTGGTATTGCGCAGGATTCTGGTCACTTCCTCGTTTCTGGAATTTTGACTCATGCTTCCTCCCCGGATTCCGGCCTCCCCATTCCCGGCCCTTCGGCCCCGAAGCCTATCGCCGCGAGATTCGCCAGTATCGAAGGAAGGCGCTCGGCTGCCGTGAGCGGTTTCCCCGATTCGTCGACGCTTTTCACCGCTCCTCGTACGAAATGGGTAGCCTGTCCGGCGGCCGCGGGAAATTCTTCCCGCAATTCCGTAAGCCACGGCAGGGGAAAAAATCCGGAGGCGAGCATTGCGTAGAGCCCGCCCGGGGTCCAGGGGTTGGGAATCGCCCGTTCCATCGCTGAAATCATTGTACGGGCTTCGCCCAGCAGCTCTTCTTCCCTGAGGGCGACCTCGGGGTCGGCGGTCATGTCATCGACGAGTCCCGCCCTTCTCAGGCGTCTGTACTCCGAGAGTGCATGGCGAGTGATTCTGACGCTCTCGTCGACTATGTCCGGGTCCGCGAGCGCGACCCCTTCCGAATAGCTCACCACATGGATGATCTGCGGACTCGTCTCGTCGTGGGCCTCGATATCGTCCATGAGGGCGGTCACCGCGGCCAGCTGGGCTCGGGCGCGATCCTGATCGGGCGAAAAATAATCCAGTCCTCCGCGGGGCTGAAGAAGTACCCGGAAACCGGGGCCTTCGAGAGAACGTACCAACCGAAGGAGCGCCCGCGCTTTGGCCAGGTCCTGGATGCCCCAAGTGTATTTGGGTGTGTTGAGCATTATCTGCAGGACAAGAGTCCGTATGCCCGACGCCTTGGCCGCCTGAGCCGCGACATAGCCCGAAAGGACGTACCCCAGATCGTCCGTACCGCGGAATGCAAAATGATGGGGAACATTGGGTTCCATCGGTTTCCCGGTCGACGCGATGAAACGCATTGTCCGGAAATGCGCATCCAGGTTTTGCGCCACGCCCATCGGCCCGCGTCCGTCCAGTTTCGAAAACCACCATAGCGAAAGGGCATGCCAGGCGATATCCATATCTTCTTCATATATCGAAGCGAGTTCGGTCACCCGTGAAGTTCCCGCATAGATACGGACCAGCATGGGCCTGGCGGAGAGCCAGACTTTCCGGAGCTCTTCCCGTGAATTCAGAGGCACCCCGCCTCCGTTCATGGCATCTTTCCAGTCTTCCCCGAAGCGTTCCTGGGTAAGCTGGGAAGAGCCTATCGACAGCACATCGAGGAATCCGGACGATGCGAGCTTCCCGGTCCAGTCCAGAAAGAGAGAGACTGCTTCGCGGCGGTCGGACAGGTAGGGACCTACGTGGGCGCGCATCAGGGGAGAAAGGCCCTGCGCTATGCCGTAATCCACCCTGTCTTCGAGGCGTTCTCCCTTCATTCCATACCGGGGCGACCCGCTGCGATCAACCGGTTGCAGATCGAGGTACCGGCGTTCTCCCGCGATTTCTTCCCCGAAGCGCAACCGTTCTTCGTCGTAACGCAAACTGGAAGAGAGGTCGTTCGATATCGCTGACCGGGATATGCCAAGGATGTCGAGGGTTTCGCCGGGGCTCTCGTCGCCGCGGAATACGCCCGCCGTTAAGGGGAACCGCTCCATGACCGTATCGCATGCGCCCGGCAGACCGGCAAAATAAAGGGCTTTGACGGGCCCTCCCTTCGATGCCCGAAGAGCCGTACGGTCCAGAAAAGCGCATAGATCGCCGTACAGGCGGACCGCGTCTCCGGGATCGAGTCTGTAGCTGAAACCCAGGACCGATATGCGGCGCCCGAGGATCCATGCGCGCAGTTCCCTGCCTGTTCCCCCTTGTCCCAGTGCGGCAAGCTCTACCCCAATCGCGGAATCGCCCAGGAAAGCGGGAATGCCGCATTCTTCGAGAAGCTGGGTGACGGAGATTATGCCCAGCGTATGGACATCCAGAGACGGATGGATCAGACCGAAGACGTCGGCCCTTGTGACAACATGCATCTCTTCACTCTCCAAAAACAAAAGTCCGGAAGCTTAGTATCCTTCCCGGGCTCAAGCACCGCCCTTTTCGGCCGGCTGTCGGCGCAAGGCTGCATAAAGCCATGAGGGCAGCACGCGTTCCATCTCGTGCGGCACGGGGCGGCGCGAAATGCCTTCCGCGCGATGCCGTTCCATTGCGGCAAACGCGATCGCGGCAAGGTATTGGTTTTCATCCAGTCCGCGATGCTTCGCACATGATTCGAACCAGCTGTCGGGGACCATGGGCTGGCCGTTTACTTCGATCGCGGTGAGATTGCCGCAGGCGAGCGCCATGTCGCAGCGCGCATAATCCCTCACGCCGGCGACGCGAAATGCCCGCTTCGCGAACGACACGACGGCGGCATGCAGGAATCCATCCGTGATAGGGATTGCGCGGGTTCGGGATTCTTCCTTGTCCTCATTGGTGATCACTCTGAGCCGCTTCGGTTGGGCGAAAACAAGTTCGGCCGGCATGACCACCATCGCCTCGCCGGAACCCATCATGGACACGGTGAATTCCCTGAAATCGGAGCTGATCCCGACATACTGTTCGGCGATCAGCTCTCCATGGCTGCCGGCAATCCTTTCCACGGCCGAGGCGAGCGATTCGATGTCGAATACGACGGAATCATCGAAAATTCCCCGCGAATTTCCTTCACGCGCGGGTTTTACAATGATCGGAAAGGCGGGAAGCTTTCTGCCTTCGAGGGCTTTCATTCCTTCTCCCTCAGCCAGCCGGACGAAGGGAGGAGTGGCAACGCCAAAGGCCAGCCAGCGATCTTTGAGATCCGCCTTGGAAAGGACTAAGTCTATTGTGTCGGAGGATGATCCGATATAGGGAATTTCCATGCTTTCAAGGACACTGTGGACATTTGCCGTCCGTCCGCCGGTCCCGCCGCGGAGAGATGATCCTGCTTCCGCAGTCGAGAGGGGAAGATGGTCAGGGACAGAAAAAACCAGATCGGGCGCAAGAAGCAGAAGCGTTTCTTCCATTCCGGCGATATCCGAAACTTCGCAGTGCTGCGCCGCAAGCCCCGCAGTCGATAGCGCACCCACAAATTTCTGGAACCGTTCCCGGGCCGAACGCGATGCGCCGGAATCGGCCGGGGAAACGCTCAGGATGCAGACAAAAGGACGATCCCGGGCACTTCCATTCTTTTCGTTTCGCGGGTGGCTGGATGTGAAAATTCTCGACACCTCCTCGCATATAACGCAGATGCGGCGCAAATGTCGCAATGTTCGGTGCGTATTCCAAAAGCCGGATGATTTTCGAAAAAGTCCCGATATTCAAATATACATCCCATTTGAGGAGAGCGCAACGCGAGTTCTTCCCACCGCTTTACCTGCGAATGCCTTGTAACTATAGTCGGAACATCATGTTCCTCCGAGACCGCTCCGACGGCGTAAAACTGCGCCAGCCCCACGCACTGAACGCAGTGATGCCGTATCTCATGCGAAGCAAAAATGGGTCCGCCATCTATTATGAAAAGGATCTGGACGTGGAAAATGCGCTGCATTATGTCCGCGCCAAAAACGCCGCGAACGGGCCGGCGGCGGAAAGCGGCGCGCCGGGTGGCGAAGGAGAGCGCTACTCCCTGTTCGCCCTCGTCCTGGCCGCGGCCCAGCGCACCCTGGCGTTCAAGCCGGAAATCAACAATTTTATACACGGAAAAGCTTTGTATCGCCACAAGGACATCGTTTTTTCCTTTGTCGTAAAAAAAAGAATGACCGAAGAATCCCCCGAAGCCAACGCCAAGGTTTTTTTCGATCCAGACGATTGCCTCGATCAGGTCACCGCCAAGGTAAATGCTGCGATCCTGCGGGCGCGAACTACGCGGGACGGCCCTGGAGAGCACAGCCTCTCGCTCGCCCACGCGATTCCGGGAGGCAAGGCGCTCTTTACCACGGTATTCCGCGCACTGGACCGCATCAATCTGGCTCCCGCGCGCATGATCCGCGACGACCCGCTGTACTGCTCGGTCTATTTCGCCAACCTCGGGAGTCTCGGACTGGATGCGCCTTTCCACCACCTGTACGAATGGGGAAACGCGAGCGTGTTCATCGTGCTGGGGAAACTGAATCTGAAGGAAACCAGGGGACCGAACGGTTCGCCCGTCCGGCGGCACCACCTGACACTGAAGGCGACCGTCGACGAAAGAATCGCCGACGGCCTTTATTTCGCGAGCGCTTCATCTCTGTTCGCGAAACTCATCGCGAGACCGGAGCTTCTGGAAACGCCCGAACCCGCCGGTTTCAGGG
>JBDKUJ010000055.1:0-8840 GCA_039679665.1 Rectinema sp.
TTCAAGGCGCGTCGCAAAATGCGCCGCAAAATGCCGCGCAGGCAGTCCGCGCGCTTACCTGGAGTCCCCTCCTCATCAAGACCGCGCCTCCCGGCGCTCCTGTGGAAGTGCGTCTTGTCGGTCCCAACCTGATAGCCCTCGTGCAGGTGGTGCCCTTCGAAAGGAGCGACGCTCTCCTGGACCTCGTGGTGCAGGGCCAGGTGTGGCTCAAGATGCCCGACGGCTCGGTAGCCTATCAATCCACACTGAAAACATTGATCCTCGAAGTGGGCGGCACGCTGTTCTTTTATCCTCTGGGAGTGGATGCGCGTGGCGCGGCTCCCGTGGCCGTCGAAATCGTGGTGATCAGGGCCGCCAAATGAAAATCGGACGCCCGGGGAAGGCGATCGCGGCGATTTTGTGTCTCGCCGCCGCCGCCCTGGTCTGGCGTTCGATAGCGCTCCGCCCCCGGATCGAATCCCTTGATCCCCCGGCCGCGGCGGCCGGTACGGAACTTCGCATCCGGGGCGGAGGATTCGGCCAGGGCGGCGGCGACTCGGCACTTCTCGTCGACGGGGCTGCCCTTACCGCCAAATCGATCGTTTCCTGGTCCGATACGGAGATCGTCTTCAGGATGCCCGCCATCGTCGATTCCGGTCTCGTGGCGGTACGCACCGGCGCGGGGCTATCCAATCGCGAGCTGTTCATGAATTCGGCCAAGCTGCCTGTCGTCCCCGAAAGGATGGAAGCCGCGCTGTCAGGGCCTTCGATCAAATCCATCACGCCGGCGGAAGGCGAGATCGGCACACTGCTTCGCGTCGAAGGCATCAATTTCGGTTCGGGCGGTCCCGGTTCCTCGGTTATTTTCACGTCGGGCACGCCCGTCTCTCCGCTCGCCTTTACGACCGCCGACCCGGAAAGCGTGCGGAACGCCGTCGTTATGGATTCCGGCATTCCCGGGGAAATCGAAACCTGGGACGACAAGGGAATTTCGGTGAGGATTCCGGACGGAGCCGGTTCCGGCGCAGTGCTGGTGCGCGTACCCGCGGGGGAAAGCGGACAGGCTTTCGTCCGTATCACCGCAAAACGCGGCGTCAAGCGGCTTTCCGACCCCGAGTCCTACGCCGTTACGCAGCGTGTCGCTGTCTCGCGCATCAAAACGGGCGGCGGCAACGAATTCGACCTCTGGCTCCCCGAACCGCCCGATACGCCTTCCCAGCGGAGGATAGGCGAACTCGACTCGTCCCGGAGCCCGGATGTCACGGGGTATCATGGTGTTTCGCTCTACCGCTATTTCGACTTGACTGACGCGTCCAGTCTGGAATTCAGCCGGACTCTCATCATCCAGATTCATTCCGTGGAAACCGAAACGACCGCCGCGGCGAGTTTTCCCCTGTCCGCCGCGGACCCCGAGTTCCTGGATGCTTTTATGCGCTCCGATTCCCTCGTGCCCGCCGCAAGGAAGGAAATCAAGGATCTCGCCGTCAAGATTGCGGGCAAGGAAAAAGACGGCAAGCGAGTCGCGGTACGCATCTGGGACTGGCTCGGAAAAAATCTGAAATGGACCGAGTCCAGGAAGTTCGCCGACCCGGTCGCCGCCATCAGGGCGGGAAGCGCCGATTCGAAATCCTATGCTCTGGCCGCCTGTGCCCTTCTTCGCGCCGCCGGTCTGCCTGCGGTTCCGGTCGCAGGCTTTCTGGCCGGCCGCGATTCGACCGCAATCCCGCATTATTGGGTCGAATATTATCTTCCGGGAGTGGGCTGGATTCCTTTCGACGCCATTCTCGGTTCCGGCGCGCGCCCGGGCGGTTTCGATGGCGCGCTCGACGAATCGCAGCGCTACCATGGTTCGCTCGACAATCGGCATATCGCCATATCGCGCGGTTTGTCCGATCTCACTCCCTCGCTGCCGGCCGGCCGGAAAATAACGGGCAAGGCCGCCTGGAGTTTTCAGACGCTTTTCGAGGAGTCCAAGGGCTTGAATTCGTATGTCTCGGAGTGGTTCGCACCCGGAATTTCGACGGCGTATTGAAGCGATGGCGATGCATCGCCATCGCTTCGATACTGCGCCACAATGCGTGCCGGCAGGCGTTCTTCCTTGCGCGGAGCCGAAAACGGGAGTATAGATGAATGACACGAGACAGGGAGGAATGATGTCCCGCATAGCACAATTCGATCCTGAACTTTGGTCGGCCATGCAGGCCGAGACGGCGCGCCAGCGCGACAAGCTCGAGCTCATCGCCAGCGAAAACTATACTTCGCAGGCGGTCATGGAAGCGACGGGCTCCGTGCTCACCAACAAGTACGCCGAGGGTTATCCCGGCAAGCGGTACTATGGAGGCTGCGAATTCGTCGACATGGCGGAAAATCTTGCCCGTGACAGGGCAAAGCTTCTTTTCGGCTCCGACCATGCCAATGTCCAGCCTCATTCGGGCAGCCAGGCCAACATGGGCGTACTTTTCTCCGTCCTCAAGCCGGGCGACACTATCCTCGGAATGGATCTCGCGCACGGAGGGCATCTTACGCACGGCGCGCCGGTGTCCTTCTCGGGCAAGATGTACAATGTGGTACGCTATGGTGTTCGCCGTGACACCGAGACAATCGATTACGACCAATTGGCCGCCCTCGCCAGGGAACACAAGCCCAAGCTCATCATCGCGGGAGCCTCGGCCTATTCCAGGGTGATCGATTTCGATGCGTTCCGCCGGGTCGCGGACGAAGTGGGCGCCAAGCTCATGGTGGACATGGCGCACATCGCGGGTCTCGTGGCGGTCGGTCGCCATCCCAGCCCGATCAGAATCGCGGATTTTACGACTACCACCACCCACAAGACTCTTCGCGGTCCGCGCGGCGGCATGATTTTCGTCGGCAAGGACGGGGACAACGATATCGGTATCATGTCGCCCAAGGGCGACAGGCCGAAGCTCTGGTCCGAGGTCGTCGACAGCACGATAATGCCGGGTATCCAGGGCGGCCCCCTCATGCATGTCATCGCGGCCAAGGCGGTGGCTTTCAAGGAAGCGCTCGAACCCGGGTTCAGGCGGTATATCGACCGCGTGATCGAAAACGCCGCAACCATGGCTTCGGCACTGGCCTCGGGCGGCGCGAGGATCGTATCCGGCGGCACCGACAACCACCTCATGCTGGTCGACCTCTCGCCGCTCGGGATCACGGGCAAGGAAGCCGAAAAGTGGCTGGACGAGGCCAACATCACGGTGAACAAAAACGGCATTCCTTTCGACCAGAAGGGCCCCTTCGTCACTTCGGGCATACGCGTCGGTTCGCCCGCGGTCACTACGCGCGGCATGGGCAAGGCGGAAATGGAAATTATCGCCGGTTTTATAATGGACGTGCTCAAATCCAGGGGAGACGCCGCGACCATCGCAAAAGTGAAAGGCGAGGTTCTCGCTCTCACCGCGCGCTTCCCTCTGCCTTGAACGCAGTGATGAATGCACAGTGATCGCGCAGTGAACGCTCAGCGATTGGCGCCCCCGGACCCCGAAAGGGCGGGGGCGCTCCTTTCAGGGGCCTTGGATGCCCAGGGCCTTTCCGTTCATGCCTATCTTTCCGGCGACGCCCTGCGCGCGGCCTTGGTGGCCGCGCGCGCTTCCAATGATCTCATGATTCGATACGGCGCGGCTTCCGCTTCCGGCTGTGTCGCAGTCGCGCTTCCTTACGGCGAAGGCCTTTATTCGGCCCCCGAATGGACGAAGGCCTGGACGGAACCTCAACTTGAACCTCGACTCGAATCATGGCCAGAATCATGCACAAAATCGGGCTGCGGTTTCATTCCGGCCGCCCTGGCCCGGTTTGTGCGCGCCGATTGGTACGCCGAACTCGCAGACAGGCTGGCTGCCGCGGTAGCCGAAACCAGGACCGCCCTTGCGGAGGAAGGAATGGACCCCGGTCCTCGGAGTGCATGGCACCGTTTATCCAATTCACCGCTTCCCGAAAGGCCGGTCGCGTGTGCGGCGGGCCTTGGCTGGATCGGGCGGAACGGCATACTGGTGGCCGGGACCGCGCAGCGTCCCTGTGCCGCCGGTTCGGCCGTAGTGCTCGGGCTTTTGTTCATGCCTTTCGCCCCGGAGGGAGAATCGCAGCCCTCCATTGCGCAAGTCCCCGCGCAATTCTCCGGCGCGCAGCTCTCCAGTGAGCCGATCGCCGGCGCGGCCGGCGCGACCGGTGACGGCAGAGGCCTTCATTGCGGTTCCTGCCGCCGTTGCGTCGATGCCTGCCCCACGGGCGCTCTCAGGGAAGGGCATTTCGTACGCGAAGCGTGCATCCAGCACTGGAGCGCTATTCCGGGCGCGCTCCCGCCTGAAATCGAAAAAGCCTGGGGGAATCGCCTTTACGGTTGCGACCTCTGTCTCGAAGCCTGTCCGTACTTCAGGCCCGATCCCGAAGCCACGGCAAAGCGCGGCATGCTCGGCCCCGCCCTGCCGGCGCGTTTTTTCGTCGAATCCGGCGACGCGACCGTGCGCGAGACTCTGCGCGGTACCGCGCTGGGCCTGGGCTGGATGCACCCCGCCGCGTTCAGGCGGAATGCGGCGCTCGCGTTGCGCGCCTCGGCCTCCGTCTCCCGCTGACCTGGAGCCGCCGTCCAGGCTACAATCAAGCCATGACCATAGATGCCATGCGCGCCCGCTCGCGCGTCGTTTCCGCGACCAGGGAATTCTTCCTGTCGCGCGGCTATCTCGAAACCGACACGCCCGCACTCGCGCCGTCGCTCATCCCGGAATCCTGCCTCGAAGTGTTCGCCACGGAATTCCGCCACCCTTTCGAACCGATGATGCCGCTCTACCTCATTCCCTCGCCCGAAATCTGGATGAAGCGAATCATCGCTGAAACCGGAATGAGCGTTTTCCAGATCTGCAAGTCGTTCCGGAACGCGGAAGCGATGGGGCCGGTGCACAACCCCGAATTCACCATGCTCGAATACTATACGGTCGGCGCGGACAGCGCGTCGAACATAGCCCTCACGGAAGCGCTGTTCGAAGCCTGCGCCCTGCCGGAAACCCCATCCTGGGCTAGGCCGCCTTTCCGCCTGATGACCATGGCCGAAGCTTTCCGCGACCTGGCCGGGCTCGATCTCGACCGTCTCGGCGAAACCGGAGCGATGATCGATGCGGCACGCTCGCTCGGTCTGGTCGTCCCGGAAGGGACGAACTGGGAAGACGCGTTCAACATTCTGTTCCTCAGCTTCGTCGAGCCCGAGCTTCCCGCCGACAGGCCACTCGTACTGGACGAATATCCCGCCGGGATCGAATGTCTGGCCAGGGACATCCCCGGCAAACCGTACAAGGAACGCTGGGAGCTCTACGCGAACGGGGTCGAGATAGCGAACTGCTTTACGGAGATGGCCGATCCCGGGGCGGTGAAGCGCTATTTCGAGTCGCAGGGCGCCCGGAAGAGCGCAGCCCTGGTGCCGCACGCCGTCGATGAACGCTATCCGGATATCTTCGAACACTTTCCTCCCTGTTCGGGCGTCGCGATCGGATTCGACCGCTTTCTTATGTCGCTTCTGGGGGGAAAGAGGCTTGACGAAGTCATCGCCTTTCCGTTCGCGCGTTTCCGTGGAAAGAATTAGGCGAGGCTGCAGTCCGGACGGCTTTACAAAAGACCGATTTTTCGCGATAGTAGGCGCGGCCCGCGGAAGCGCGGGCACCAATCGCGAAGCCTGCCCGGATCATCGGCGTACAAAATGCGAAGACCCGTCGGCATTACAAGGAACCCTCCATGATCCGCGGCGGAGAAATCAACATCGGAACCCATCTCCTTATCAACGGCAACCCCCACGTCGTCGTCGAAAGGGATTTCGTAAGCCCCGGCAAGGGCTCGGCGTTCGCACGCGTAAAGGCCAAGAATCTCAAGTCGGGCAACGTCATCACACAGACCATCAAGACCGCCGACTCCGTCGAAGATGCGCAGGTCGATCTCGAAGACTGCCAGTATCAATACAACGACGGCGAGAATTTCGTGTTCATGAACAATGAAAGCTTCGAGCAGTTCGGCGTCGCGGTTTCCGCGCACGAAGATCGCGGACCCTACCTCAAGGAAGGCGAGACCTATACCCTGGTCATGTGGGACGGCATCGCCATCGACATCAAGATCCCCTTCAAAATGGTGTTTACGGTCGTCGAGAGCGAAAATTACATCAAGGGCGACACCGTTTCGGGCGCCACCAAGCCCGTAACCACCGAGACAGGCCTTGTCGTGCGCGTCCCGCTCTTCATCAAGCAGGGCGAAAAAATCCTCGTCAACACCGAATCCAACGATTACGTCGAGCGCGTGAACAGCTGATCACCCGTTTTGTCCGTCCCTGAAAGGGGGCGGCATCTGCGTCCTTTGCGGGCGGGATGCCGCCCCCTTGGTTTTTCCCGCCTCCTCGTCCACTATGACGCCATGACCGAACTTTCCCCTTACGTCAACAAAACCGTCGAATTCGCCTTTATGGGCGCGCGTCTGCGCCTGGAACTCTCGCACGCCCTGTTCTCATCCTTCGATGTGGATTCGGGAACGAGATTGCTCCTGAAAGCGGTCGCCCGCGATCCTGTCCTCGCCGGCGCCAGGCGGGTGCTGGACGCAGGCTGCGGAACGGGAGTGATCGGACTTGCGGTAGCCAAGGCCTTTCCCGATACGGAAGTGACCCTGCGCGACCGCGACATGCTCGCGGTCGCGTTCGCCCGGCGCAACAGACGCCTCAACGGACTGGCCAAACGCCCCATGCATATCGAGCCGGGTCTCCTGGGGGATGGCCTTGAGGGCGGACCTTTCGATTATGTACTTTCCAATCTGCCCGCCAAGGCTGGTGCGATAGTGCTGGAAGCCTTTGTGTCGTCCTGCGCCCGCAGGCTCGTTTCTCCCGGCGGAAGGCTCGCGTTCGTGATCGTCCATACGCTCGCTCCCGCGGCGAGGCAATGGTGCGCCGACGCAGGTTTCTCGGCGGTGCGCGAGGAAGCGACCAAGGGGCACTGCGTATTCGTATGCGATGCGCGGCCTGCGAGCGGTAATACGGATAACGGTACGGTTGAAATTGCCGCCGACGCCGCCGACGCCGCCGACGAAGCTGGCGCAGCCGACGCAGTCATGCTGCCCGATGCGAGTCTTTACATCCGTTCGGATACAAAAATGGCGCTTGGCGCCGCGCGGTTTCACGTCGAGGGATATCAGGGTCTGCCCGAATTCGATACGGTGGGCTACGGTAGCGCTCTTGCGGTCGCCGCCGCGGAAAAAGCCGCCGCAGGCTGTCTCGTGCGCGACGCCCTGTTCGTCGAGCCGGGGATCGGGCTCACCGCGCTCTGGGCCTGCGACAGGCTCGGCGCATCGCGCATCGTAGCCGCGTCGAGGGATATCCTTTCCCTGTCGGCGGTAAAGGGAAACCTCGTCCGGGCCGGTTTCGGCGCGCGCGGTTTCGAGGCATGCTCCTCGCTCGATCTGGAACTCCTCAAGGACGCGTCATTCGATCTTGTGGTCTGGGCTCTCGACGAAATCCCGAAGTTCGACTGGATAACGCCCGCATGGGCCGACGCATCGAGACTGCTGAAAAAGGGCGCTTCCGTCGTATTCGTTTCGACGTCGACCGGCGCGACGCGACTCGCCAAAGCCTGCCCCGGGGGTATGCGTATCCTGGGAGAAAAGAAAAAGAAAGGTTATTCGGCCCTGTTTTTCAGACGGGAAGGCTGAACGGCGGGTTCTGACGATATTTTAAGTCGGCATTTGCATTTCCGCCCGCGCGGCAGTACATTTTCTTCATGAACAAGTGGGAAAAAGCCGTACTTGAATCGCCGACCCCGGAAGAATACGTCGACCGGTCGCTTCGGTCCAAATTGAGTGCGGCGGAAAAGGCGCAGCTCTCCAAAAAGTGGCTTGCACAGACAGGCTTCACCCGCCAGGACATCCTCTACGCGCGGAACAGACATCCCTACTGGAAGAAGCGGAAACTCGAAGGAGCATCCGAGCGTACGCGGAAGCGGATGGACATGCACGACTATTCCGGCGGCAAGGAACTGGTCTGGACGAACGCACGCATCGCGGAATTCCTCGAGCTGAACAAGAAGGACAGGGCGGGTCATTACCTCCACAAGGACTGGGAACTCGCCGACCACCTCCGGACGACAATCCCTTCGATTCAATACATGCGCAGAAAATACCGGAAGGTCGTCGAACTGCTCGGACCGAGGGCCGCGAAGACGCGCGTCATCGACGCCATGGCGCTTTCGGAACTGCTCCTCTCGCGCGGAGAGACTCCCGGACGGCGCAGGTCGAAAGCCCGGTCGTAACCGGCAGCAAGTCCGATCGCAAGTCCGGCCGCACGCTCGGTCGCAGCCTGTCGGCAAGCCCGGGCACAGGTCAGGACTGAACCGTGCCCGCCTCACCAAAGGGCGGCGCGCGCTCCAGGACAGCCCTGTACACCGCATGTTCCGGTTCCAGAAAACCGGGATCGGATTCGACGAGCGCGAACGCGTCCGCCCTCGCATCCTTGAGCAGATCGAAATCGCGTACCGGGTCGGCGATTTTCAAGTGGAGCGCGCCCGATTGGGCGGTGCCGGTGAGTTCGCCGGGGCCGCGTATCAGAAGATCGCGCTCCGCCAGTTCGAAACCGTCCGTGGTTTCCAGCATCGCCTTGAGCCTCGCCGTGGCGTCCTGCCCCGGATTCTCCGAATAAATCAGAAAACAATAGGATTGCGCCTCTCCGCGGCCGACGCGTCCCCGCAGCTGATGCAGGGCCGACAGCCCGAAGCGCTCCGCATGCTCGACCACCATGACCGCGGCGTCGGGCACGTCCACACCCACTTCGACCACCGTCGTCGCCACGAGAATCCGCGTACGCCCGGAGACGAAATCGTCCATCGCGGCGCGCT
>JBDKUJ010000056.1:0-2065 GCA_039679665.1 Rectinema sp.
GATATCCGGGACAGCCCGGAGCATACTTCGGGCGCTTGGCTCAGTTGGTCAGAGCGGCTGGTTTACACCCAGTAGGTCGGGGGTTCGAGCCCCTCAGCGCCCATTATTCAGCGGAACGAGTCTCTCGCCATACGCTCGCGTACGTCTTCAACGGTACCCGCAAAAGGACCCGGCTTTTCCATCTTGATCGAACACAGTGCGGCGGCGAAGCGCAGCGCCTCTTCCGGCCCTTCGACGAGTCTCCTCGCCAGATATGACGAAAAAGTCGTGTCGCCCCTTCCCGTACGCCCCGAGAGGTTGGATGGCGTGAAAGGCGCGCGATGGACAATTCCTCCGGCAAGTACGATCACCTCGCTATTGTGGGTAACCATGACTTCGCGCGCGCCCCACGATGCGAGGATTCGGGCCGCCTCCGAACGGTCCGCGCGGCCGGTGAGGATTTCCGCTTCGGCCGCGTCGGTCTTGAAGTACTCCACCATCGGCAGATAGCGCCGCTTTTCCGCCCAGTCGACGAACCGCATACTGTGATCGGGCATCGCGGTTCGCAGGAGCCCCTGCGCATCGACCGCGATTCGGGCCCGCCCGGAAAGTTCTCCGATGAGAAGATCCGGAAGTTCACCGACGAAAAGCCCCGCCATATCGATGATGACGGATTCCGCTCCTGCCGGTATATCGGCCGCCGAAAAGGGGTCCGCACGCGAGAGCAGCGTGGTGTCGCGCCTTTCGTGATCGGCGGTCCGGAACACATTGAGTATCGATGTGGTGGACGCGCTTGGAAGTACGACGAGATCGACGCCTTTCCGGCGCAGGAATTCCACTGAAGAAGCATCCTCGGGCGCCGTCTTGGTTATCGCCAGCACCCGCGCTCCGCATGCCGCGGCCGAGATGGCCGAATGCACGATCGCCCCGCCCAGCAACCGCGTTTCGTTGCCGAGATGATCGACCAGGACATCCCTGGAGATATGGCCGAGCGCTATGATGTCATACTTCATCGGAACCGTCCTTTTCAGCGATTTTCGGGGTACTGTCGCCTCTATACGCCACATCGAGATCATGCAATGCCGCGTCGCGCGATGCCGCAAGACGGCGCAGGAAAGCGAACGACATCAGCCAGTCAGCCGCGCAGAACAAAGGCGCGGCGAATACGAACATACGATACGCGGGGATAAGATCGCGCATCGCGATACCCGCTATTGTCACCGCCGCGAGCAATGCGGTGGCCAGCGCCAGGACGGCGACGACGAGGCGCCGCGTCCGCCTGAACGATTTGGATACGCGTTCGACCGCGATCCTGTACTCGTCGCTCCATGCGCTTTTCATGGCTTTCCGATCCAGACAGGGCTGCTCAAGGCGAGTGTCCGGAGCGTTCCCGCGCACGTACCCCGCAATTCCAGGCGCAGGTATGGGGAATCGGTCGAAAACCGTCCCGCTGCGGTCGCCGGCACCCCGGTGCCGGCATCTTTTTCGAGTGCGGATTCCCACACGACGCGCCCTCCCCTGCCAAGGACCGCCACCGATTCCGCGCGCATATCGCCTTCGGGTTTTGGCCATCCACCGGACACGGTGACAGTGCATGAAAGTGCAGGAGCCCGAACGCCCGACCAGTCGACTCGATCACCGATGCGCGCGACCGCGCCGTCCGCATCGCGCTCGAGGACAAAGGTGGCGAGAGGCCCGAGCGAAACGACCGTTCGCCCTCCCCTCAAAGCATCGAGAGCTCCCGCGACCGTAGGAATGCCATTGCTGAAACCGAGATAGGTGCAAGCCTGGAGGGCGCCTCCCGCTCCCGGGCTGCGCCCGTGCCAGTCGCGCCCGTGCGTCGCCGCGATATGGTATCCCCTGTCCAGCAGAGCCGACCACCATGCGAGCGCACGGCGGCATTCGGAGCGCGCCGGAGGAAACGGCCCCGACCAGACTTCGATAAAATCGACGAGATCAAAACGCCCTACCTCGAATTCGAAGGTGCAGCCGCAACAGATCGGATCGCCGGGACGGAAGGGATGCGCGATCCCGCAGAGTCCTCCGGCGGAACGGATCTCGGCCAGTTTTTCGTCGATATTGCGCA
>JBDKUJ010000057.1:0-4033 GCA_039679665.1 Rectinema sp.
CCGAGAATGGTGCCGCCGCCTACGCCGGAGCCGCCCACGTGCCTCGCAAGCCTGCCCTCCGCATGCACGATGGCCGTGCCCGTGCCCACCGACACCACAAGCGCCCTTTTGGCTCCCGAAAGTTCGAGCCCGCCCAGTCCTACCGCCTGGAATTCTTCGACATGTTCCACTTTGATGCCGAGAATGTCTTTGTCGATGAAGGTCGAACCCACGCCCGTAACGGCGAGGCGGTCTATGTCGCTCATTTTCTTGCCGGCCACGGCGAGAAATTTGCCGATGGCTCCGGCGGCCGAAGCCACCGGATCGCTGGCCTTTACCGTCGCGTACGCAATCGTGCCGTCGCGGCCCAGACCGACGATCTTGGTCGTCGTACCGCCGATATCGATGCCTACAATCATTTTACTACCCCTTCGGCGGCGAATTCGCGCATGAAATTCTCCAGAGTCGGACGCAAAGCGGGATCCCCGGCGGCGTTGCGCAAAATAGCCTCCAGATACCCGGCGGGCTCGCCCGTGTCCAGACGCTCGCCCGAGATCCGTTTGAACGCGACTTTCCCCATCCCGATCATCCTGTCGAGGGCATAGGTGTGGTAATATTCGCCCTTTTCGTGCTTCGCAAAGCCTTCTTCGAGCATTTCGAAAAATTCCGGCGTGTAGAGATAGCGGCCGATGGAGACCTCATGGCTCGGCTCGGACCCGCGCGCGGGTTTTTCGACGAAGCCGCGCACGCTCACGCCGTCGGATCCGGGATCGACCACGCCGTACCGGGACACGTCGCCGGGTTCATAAATCGTCGCGAGAACGCATTTACCGGTTTTTTCGTACATGTCGACGAGCTGCCCCGCGAGAGGAGGCGAACCGATGTGCAGATCGTCGGGATACGCCACTACGCAGGGCTCATCGCCCACGATGTTCTTTACCTGAAGCAGGGCGTGGCCGGTGCCGCGCATTTCAGCCTGCCGGACGAAGGCGATGCGCGCATCGGGCGGCGCTATCAATGCCAGCCTGTCGGTCCTGCCTTCGCGCCGGAATACGTCTTCCAGCTCGATGTCGCGGTCGAAATAATCTTCGAGCGCCTTTTTGCGCCTCGACGAGATGATGATTATATCGCGGATGCCCGATGCGACGAATTCGTCCGCTATCCACGCGATGCTGGGCTTGAGCCCTACGGGCAGAAGTTCCTTGGCGACGGTCTTTGTCGCCGGCAGGAAGCGGGTGCCGTATCCGGCTGCCACGATGACGCCTTTCATGCCTCAGATAGTAATCTCCCGCGAGTCGGTCCGGCAAGGCGCGGGAGGCCAGAGGGAGGCCAGAGGATCAGAGGGGGGGGCGACGCTATACGTTACCTCTTTGGTCTGGTATTCTCCCCCCATGGTCAATACCGTAGACATCAGGTCCAAGAAGTGGGCTTTTATCGTCAATCCGGTAGCGGGAGCGGGCTATGCCGCCTCCTACGAACCCGAAGTCAGGCGCAAAGCGGCGGAGAACGGGCTCGACGCGGAGTTTTTTCGCACCGAGGGTCCCGGACATGCGCGCAAACTCGCCGCGGATCTCGTGTCGCGCGGCAGCGAAGTCATCGCGATAGTCGGAGGCGACGGGACGATGTCCGAAGCCGCCCAGGGTATGGCCGGCAGCGATGCGATCCTGGTTCCCATTTCGGCGGGTACCGGCAACGATTTCGTCACGATCACCGGCTTTTCGGAGCACTTTTCGGAAATGGACTGGGAAGCCCTCATGCGCGGCGAAATCGCCCGCATGGATCTGGGCGTCTGCAACGGACGCCGTTTCATCAACGGCATGGGTTTCGGTTTCGACGCGGCGGTGGCGGCGGCCAACTATTCCGAGGACGGTGCGGTAAAACAGGGCGGCAAGAACAAGTATTTCATGCATATCCTCGTAAACCTGCTCTTCTATCACGAAGGGCTGATCCGATACCTGCCCGACGGCCGCATCGAAGGCAAGAACGGCAGATCCCGGGATTTTTCCGACTATGCCTTCCTCAATACGATCGCGCTGGGGCGCCGCATGGCCGGCGGATTCCATCTTACCCCCGACGCGCTCGCCGACGACGGGCTTCTGGATTTCTGCAGGATCGAACGCTTGAGCGTGCCGGAACGCCTGCGCTACATGGCCGCCGTCATGAAGAAAAAGCATATGGGTTTGCCCAAGACCCACATGTCGAGACTGGAAAACCTGACGGTCGAATTCGAACGCGAAGCGCCCTATCACGTCGACGGTGAACTTTTCTACGCCGTACACCTCGACATAGGCATCGAAAAAGGTGCGCTGCGCATCGCGATCGATCCGTCACGCACCGACGCGTTCGATTCCGGTTCCCGAAAGCGCCCGACGCAATAAGCCAACTGACGCAACTAGCGCAATAAGCGCAGCGTCAGCGCCCCAGCCAGCCTCCGTCCACCGCGACCGTAAAACCGTTCACGTATTCGGCCGCGGGCGACGCCAGAAAGAGCACCGCGCCGGCTACGTCCTCGGGCTTGCCCCAGCGCCCCGCGGGGATACGGCCGAGGATTTCGGCCGAGCGGCCCGGATCGGCGCGCAGGGCTTCGGTGTTGTCGGTGACCATGTAGCCCGGCGCGACCGCGTTCACGTTGATGCCGAATTTCGCCCACTCGTTGGACAGCAGCATGGTAAGTCCGCGCAGACCGCTTTTCGCCGCGGTATAGGACGGAATCCTGATTCCGCCCTGGAACGACAGAAGCGATGCGATGTTGACGATCTTCCCGCCGCCGCCCTGCGCCATGAAACGTTTCGCGGCGGCCTGGCAGAGGAAAAAGGCGCTCTTGAGGTTGACGTCCATCACCGTGTCCCAGTCGGCTTCGGTGAAATCGACCGCGTCGTTGCGCAGGATCGTACCCGCATTGTTGACGAGGATATCGACTCTGCCGAAGGCCGCCGCCGCGGCGTCGACGATGCCCGCCGCGCGCGACGTATCGCTCAAGTCCGCCGCGATGTGCGCATAGCGCCTGCCCGCCGCCGCCACCGCCTTGGCCGTAACGGGAGCGTCGGGCGAACGCGAACTGCCGAATATGTCCGCTCCCGCCTGCGCGAGGGCTATGGCGATGGCTCTCCCCAGCCCCTTGTCCGCGCCCGTGACGACGGCGACTTTGCCGTTCAACGTGAATCGATCGAGTATTCCGGCCATGACTTCCGCCTTTCGTATCTCAGAAAATATCTGACGGATCGATACCGTCCATATCGTCGAAGGTCTGGTTTTCGCCGGCCATCGCCCAGATGAACGTGTAGGGGCCGGTACCGACGCCGGAGTGGATCGACCACGAAGGCGAAATCACCGCCTGTTCATTGGCCACCACGAGGTGCCTCGTCTCGTCGCCCTGCCCGTGCAGGTGGAACACGCGTGTCGACGGGTCCATTCCGAAGTACAGATAGACTTCCATCCGGCGCTCATGCGTGTGGGGAGGCCATGTATTCCACACTGAACCCGGTTCGAGAACCGTCATGCCCATGACGAGCTGGCACGAAGCGCATACCGCGGGATGCACATACTGACGGATGGTCCTTACGTTGCACGATTCGGCGGCGCCGACCTTCCGCGGATTGGCGGCGGCCGCCGCTATCTTCACGGTGGGGCAGACCGCATGGGCGGGCGCGCTCACCAGATAGAATTTCGCGGGCGCGGCGGGGTCGTGGCTTTCGAACGAGACGCGCGTTTCGCCCTTGCCTACGTACATGCCGTCATTGGGCGCGAGTTCGAACGAAGCGTTCGACAGGATCACGCGTCCGGGTCCGCCGATATTGATGATTCCGAGCTCACGCCGTTCGAGGAAGGTCCCGGTCCCGAATTCCTTGCCGCCCTCCAGCGAAAGTTGCGCCGTGGCCGGAACCGCTCCGCCGAACACCATCCGGTCGACGTGGGTATAGGTCAGCAGGATTTCTCCCGGCGAAAACAACCGCTCCACCAGGAAATTGTCGCGTAAGGCAGCGGTGTCGTACATCGCGACATCGTCGGGATGATTGCCGTAACGGATATCCAGGTTCATCGAACGCTCCTGTCG
>JBDKUJ010000058.1:0-2255 GCA_039679665.1 Rectinema sp.
TATTCTTTTTCCCTCGACGGTCAGAACAAAACCGTCATCCCATGCTTCGAACGATAGCACCGAAGGCCTCCGCCGCATCGTCCGGAAATGCGCGCTCGCAGTCCGGCTTCGCGCTCGATGCGTTCCGGCTTTGAACCATACACGAGTAGGCCTGTCCGTGGGTAGTATCCGCCCTTACCGGAATGTACGTACCGGAATACGCGTATCGGAATGCGCGCCCCGAAATGCGCGTTTCTGAAGTCGGCCCGTATTCAATATAGCTATATTATTATCGATATTGATTGACTTATTTACCTAATCCGAGTATGCTTCGTCCGTCCGGTACGCCAAACCGGATGATGTCGGACTCCCGGGACAGCCTCCTTCCCCGGGAGTCGTTTTATATGCAGCATATACAACAAAGATGCAGAAAAAATTCTTGCCATCCTCCGAAACAGGCTCTACAATGGTTGAAAGCGGACAGAGAATAGCCGAAGCGTCGCTTGCGCACGTTCCAACGGAACTCGGTACCGCTTATGCATTCCAGGAGGATACATAATGAACAAGAGGCTCGCAGCCCTCGTCCTTTGCCTGCTCGTCGGCGTCACAGGCGCCTTTTCCCAGCAGAAGTTCGTCACGATCGCCACCGGCGGAACCGCGGGAACCTACTTCCCCTTAGGCGGCGCCCTGGCCGAAATCTGGAACAAGAACATCCCCAAGATGAATGCCAACGCCACCGCCACTCCCGCATCGGCCTCCAACGTGGCAATGCTGATCAACGGTGAAGTCGACGTCATCTTCGTCCAGAATGACCATGCCTACGATGCCTTGAACAACCTTGAACCCTTCGCCGGTAAAGGCATGAAAGACCTCAGGGCGATTGCCAACCTCTACGAGGAAGTAGTCCAGCTCGTCGCGCTGACCGATTCCGGGATCAAGAGCATCGCCGACCTCAAAGGGAAGCGCGTTTCCGTCGGCGCGGCAGGATCTGGAGTCGAACTGAACGCCCGCCAGGTGCTGCAGGCCGCTGGCCTCGGCTATGCGGATATCAAGGTGCAGTATCTCTCCTTCGCCGAATCCGCTTCCAACCTAAAAGACGGGAACATCGACGCCGCCTTCAACACGGCAGGAATGCCGACCGCGGCGATCCAGGACCTGGCCGTCTCGAAGAAGATCAGCATTATTCCCATCGACGGAACGGTCGCAAAAAACCTTATCGCCAAGTATCCCTTCTATACGGCGACGAAAGTCCCCGCCGGAACCTATATGGGACAGAGCGCCGAAGCGGGCACAGTGTCGGTCAAGGCTCTCCTGGCCGTCTCCGCCAAGATGGATGCCGATCTGGTCTATCAGCTCCTCAAGGCGATGTTCGCCAATACCGAGCGCCTCGCCGCATCCCACAAGCGTGGTGGCGACATCAAGCTCGCCACAGCTACCGACGGTATTTCGATCCCACTGCACGCCGGCGCCGAGAAATTCTACAAGGAGAACAGGTAGTCGCGATCCAGCGTAGATTGCCATGAGCAAAAAACGCTTTATGGACGGGCGCGAAAACCGAATCGCGCCTGTCCGTTCTTTTTCTTCGTTCCTTAAAATCGTTTTGATCGGCGCCATGGCGATGATTGGAATCATCGCCGTAGCGCTGAATTTCGTGTCGGTCGTTCCGACACTTCGAATTGGAGATGGCGCCGGCAAAATTGTCGCGGTGATACCGTTGCCTGATGGAAGATTCATTCATCACTACATGCATACTATCAATCTGAGCCCTGTGGATGAGTATTTTCGGGTTGAAGGCCGCGTACTGCGTCTCTACGAATTGCGTTACGACACCACTTCCGTCGGCATGCCGTCCGACTCCGAACTGGGCTATAAGCTGGAGAATGGAAGGTTTATCCTGCAGATGGACAGGAAATTCGACAGAATACCCCTGAGGGTATCGATCAAACCCGAGCACGGCATCATTGCCGGTGACGCATATTATCCTTTCAGCAATTGGGCAGGGCCGATGAAGCCTCTAGTCCTCACGGGCGGAAAGACCGTGATCATCAAATCCAAGGAGGCTAAACCATGAGCGATACAACCTCGACCGCCTTTCCGGAAGAAGCGCCCATCGATGCCGACGAAATAATGAAGAAGTTCGACAAGGAATCCGACCACCGGAACATAGGCGGCTTCCTCGGCAAAGTGATCGCAGCCATAGCCATCGCCTTTTCCATGTTTCAAGTGTATACAGCCATGTTCGGTGTCCTTGATGCAATGATACAGCGTACGATACA
>JBDKUJ010000059.1:0-6875 GCA_039679665.1 Rectinema sp.
TTCGAGCCCGCCAGATATATCGCTCCGTTGCGCAGTTCGAGGGCGGAGAGGAATTTGACGAGGACGCGGAGGCTGTCGTAGCTTCTGGCTCCGCGGGCGCCGGCTTTTGCGGCCGCGGCGGCGAGCGTCGGCGAAACCGGAAGTACCAAGTCCGAGCCTGCGAGCAGAGAACCGAACTCACCGCCACGTCTTGCTTTAAGGAAAGCGCGGAGCGTAACGAAACAGACCTGGCGATTTCGCCCGCCGTCCGGCACGGAAGCATACGCTTCGAGCGTTTCGTCCGAAGGAAAATCGAGACGGACGCCGAGAAATTCAAAGCGGTTCAAGTTGTCGGTTTCCATGAAGCCCGTTCCGAGAACACGGTTTTTATTGCGGCCACCGCATATAGCGCCGCCGTTTCGGTCCTGAGCACCGCACCCGGGAAATAAAGGGGACGGAAGCCCATTTCGATGAATCGTGCGCATTCCGCCGCGGAAAACCCGCCTTCGGGGCCTATGGCGACGACCACAGTCTTCGGACCGTCAGCAAGATAGTCGTGCAGGCTCTCCTTTGCAAGGGGCTTTTCGTGGCAGAAAAGGCGCAAGGTCCGGTCCCGGCCATATCCGGCGGCGTCGAGCGCTTCTTCCAGCCTGGCGAAAGGCACGACAGGCGCGACAGTCGTGGCGACATCGGAGCCCGACTGCTGCAGCGCTTCGCGGACCAGCCTTTCGAATCGCCCCGATCTGGCATCGGCGCGTTCCGTCCCGGGATCGCGGGCGACACAATGTTCGGTCACGATTGGCAGTATTTGCCTGACTCCCGCCTCGGTGGCCTGTCGTATCACGGCATCGAGTTTTCTCCCCTTGGGAAGGGCCTGAACGAGCACGATGCCAAAATCGGCCGTGGGCTTGCCGCGGAAAGAGGATACTCCCGCGGGGTCCATGCGCAAGGTGGCGCCTTCGGGATCGGCGTTCGTAATCGTACAGCGGAAGCGATTCCCGGCCGCATCCGAAGCGGGAAACTCCGCGCCCACGTCTAATCGCAGGACGCGCACGAGATAGCGGGTCGTGTCGCGGTCCGCTTTCCAGAAAGTATCCGCGCTCCTGTCGCCGGGAAGCACCAAACGCCGCATGATCGTATGCCCTTACGCCGGGCGGTCAGGGCGCCGCGACGTTGCCGGGGGGATTGCCCGAGCCGGCCGCCACGGCGGCGCCCGATACGGATTTCGCCGCATCGCCGCCCGCCGCCGCTCCGGCCGCAGCCCGCTCACCCAAAGTCTTGGCTTCCGCGAGGAGCGATTCGAAATCGGTGCCTACGAGCAGCTCGATCGCCTTGTCCATCTGAATATCGAATTCCGCATCGTAGACGGGAATGATCTTGGTCCTGTCCAACTCGTCGCGGACCATCCTGCGCAGGTAGGACTCGGGAAGATCGAAACCGGCTGCGATCAGGGAGGAAGCGAACGCGTTGCGTTTATCCGTGCCCGCATCGGGGTTGGCTTTTGCCCAGGATTCGATTTTGCCCGAATCCACGAGGCGGCCGAGCGTATCGAGCATGGCGTCGGTAAAATCGACATCCTTCGATACGATATCGGGCTCAATGCCGGTTTTGTCGATATTGACGTCCGATGGCGTATAGTAGCGGGCGAGGGTGAGCTTGAAACCCGTCGTATCGAGGGGGAACACCTGCTGGACCGAGCCCTTGCCGTAGGTTTTTTCCCCGAGGAGAAGGGCTCGTCTGGAATCCTTCATGGCACCGGCGAAAATTTCCGAAGCCGACGCGGAACCGCGGTTGACGAGCACTATCATACGGCCTTCCTTCGGCCATGAAAGCTTCGAATCGGCCGTGAAAATCTCGTCATCGCGCGAATCCCGCCCCCGCGTCGAAACGATCGTACCGGAATCGAGGAACAGATCACTGACCTCCACGACGGAACTGAGGAGGCCGCCTGGATTGGACCGCACATCGACGATCAGCCTGTCGGCGCCGCGAGCGGAAAGATCCTTCAGCGCTTCCTCGACCCGGTCCGTGGTCTGGGGAATCCATTCGATGATCCGGACATAGCCGATCTTGATGCCGCCGCGTTCGATGAGGGCGTGCTTGACCGCGGGAATCTCTATGCTTGCGCGGATGAATTCTTCTTCATATTCATAATTGGTGCCGCGTCTGAAACGGAGCGTCACTTTCGTGCCTTCGGCGCCGCGGATATGCGAAGAGGCTTCGTCGACCGTCATGGCGGAAGTATCCGCGCCGTCGATGGCGATGATGAGATCGCCGGGGTGAATGCCGACCTTCCACGCCGGCGAACCTTCGATCGGTGAGACCGCTTCGATATAACGGGGACCATTCTCTTCCGCGGAGCCCGGCTGCTTCGAAATGTAGAGACCGACGCCCGCATAGGAGCCTTCCGTTTCCTCCATCATGTCCGAAAGCATGGGCTCGTCGAGGAACACGGAATGAGGGTCGCCGAGCGAATCGAGCATTCCCTTCATCGCGCCTTCGTATAATTTGCGCGGGTCCGGTTCGTCGACATAATTGGATATGAGGAATTGATAGATGCTCTGCAGAAGCTGGGAATAGCGCTTGGCATCGTCCGCGGGGCGGACGGCGGCCTGAGCCCGAGCTTCGGGCACCGATACGGAAAAGGCGGCCACAACAAAAGCGAGGACCGCAATAATACCCCAGACGGCCGCCGGGCGGCCCGAACCGCGGGAAGAAAGTTTCATGGCTGAAACTATCCCCACACGGAGCCTTGCAGTCAACCATGCCGCCTTGACGGTCGGCGTTCCCGTCTCTAGACTTCGATACGAAATGAAACGAAGATTTATCACGCTCGTCGCCGCAGTGGCGTTATCCATAAAACCATTCATGCTCGGTTCTCTCGCCTCGGGTCTGGGGCTGACGGATTCCGGCGGATTTCTTTCGGCCTTTCTGCGATACCTCATCGCACCGCAGGCGATCGCGGCCGTGTGCCTCTTTTTCCTCTGGTACGACGCCGAGAAATACGACGCGTTCAAACCGCTGGCGATACTCATGCAGGCTTTGTCCCTGGTGACGGCGGTCGCCTGCGTCTTCGCCGCTTCCGGCGACATGGCACGGCTCTTCGTCCGGGCGGACGATCTCTATTCTTTCGTACAGCGAGCCGGAGTCGTCGTCGCAATCGACCTGGGCGGTCTCCTTGCGGCTATCACCGCGCACCATCCCGCTAGAGCCCTTCCGGGGGAAAGCCCCAAGGAGTCCTGATGCCCGCATTCATCGATTTTCCGTCCTGGCTCAAGCCCGAAATCATCTCCGGTCTGCCTTTCCGCTGGTACGGACTTATGTACGTACTGGCCTTCGGCGTAGCGTGGGTGCTTTTCAGACGCGAATCCCACAGGATCGGCGCTCCCTGGACCGACGACGAAGCCGCGGGTTTTTTCTTCGCGGCCATCGCGGGCATCCTCATCGGAGGAAGACTGGCCGGGACCCTCATCTATGAACCGACCGATTATTATTGGCGGAAACCCTGGTTCATCTTCTGGCCTTTCGACGAAGGCGGGAACTTCGTGGGATTCCAGGGCATGTCGTTCCACGGCGGTTTCGTCGGCGTGATAGCCGCGACCGTAATCTGGTGCAGGGCCAAAAAAAAGCGCTGGTGGCAGATGGCGGACATCATCGCGATGTCCGCGCCGCTCGGCTACACGTTCGGTCGTCTCGGAAATTTCATAAACGGAGAACTTTGGGGCAAAGTCACGACAGCTTCCTGGGGCATCGTGTTCCCCTATGCGGAGCGGTTCTCGGCCAAGGAAAGCTGGGTGCAGGAGACGGCCGCAAAGGTGGGGATAACACTCAATTCGATGAACGACATGGTCAACCTTCCCCGCCATCCCTCCCAACTGTACGAAGCGCTGTTCGAAGGCGTCCTGCTCTGGGCGGTGCTGTGGCTGATCGTGCGCAAACGCAAGCCCTATGACGGTTTCGCCGTCGGCGCCTACACCGTAGGCTACGGAGTGGCCAGATTTTTCATCGAATATTTCAGGGAGCCCGATTCGGGTCTCGGCTACATCCTTGCCTGGGGCAATCCTGACGCCCCGACGTATCTTTTCACCACGCCTTTCAATTTTTCGATGGGGCAGCTGCTCAGCGTCTTCATGATCGCCGCGGGCTTCATAATCATCGCGGCCAGGCGCAGGGCGAGCCGGAAGGAAGCCGAGGATATGGCCGCCGCGCACCTGTCCGGCCGCAAGTTGCGGAAGAAGATCCGATAAGCGCCGGAGGATGAGAACCGGAGGATGGGAATATGATTGTCACCGTCGTTCAGATGAATTCCACCATAGGCGATTTCGCCGCCAACGCCGCGAAAATCGTCGATAAAGCGGTGCGGGCCGCTTCCCCCGAAGAAGGGCTCACCGCTCCCGATCTCGTCGTATTTCCGGAACTCGCGCTCTGCGGCTATCCTCCGATGGACCTTCTGGACCAGGATTCTTTCGTAGAGGGCTCGCTCGCAGCGCTCAGAAGCGTGCAGAAAGCCCTCGCATCCGGACCGGCATCTTCGATGGCGGTGGCGGTGGGCCATGTC
Organism: Rectinema sp.; assembly: GCA_039679665.1. Taxonomy (GTDB): domain Bacteria; phylum Spirochaetota; class Spirochaetia; order Treponematales; family Rectinemataceae; genus JBDKUJ01. The sequence goes on from JBDKUJ010000059.1 coordinate 4,538, forward strand.
GACCGGAACAGGACAGGCTCCGGCCGTTCTCTCGTAAATGCGATATCGGTGATCAAAGGCGGGAAAATCGTTTTTTCGCAGGCCAAGACGCTTCTGCCCACGTACGATGTGTTCGACGAAGCGCGCTATTTCGAACCCGCGAAAACCCGCGCTCTTTTCGACACGGGCAAAGGCAAAGTGGGCTTCCCCATCTGCGAAGACTTGTGGTGGGAGGCGCCCCCGTCGCCGGGCTTCCGCTACGCCGTTGATCCGGTCAAAGAACTTCTGGATGCCGGAGCCGAACTTCTGGTCGTACCCTCCGCTTCGCCCTTCGTCGCCGGGAAACTTGCGACACGCCTCTCCCTGGCCGCAGGGGCCGCGAAGGAAGGCGGCATTCCCGTCATTTACTGCAACGCGGCGGGCGCCAACGATTCGCTCGTATTCGACGGCCGATCTTTCGCCGTGGACGCGACGGGCGCACTCATACGCATGTGCGGCTGGGACGAAGAGGTTCTGCGGATCGATACGGACTCCGCGGGCCGGGCGAGCGCCGCGGATATCGCGATTTCATCGGACTCTGACGGGCGCATGGAAGAAATTCACAGGGCCCTGGTCACGGGCATCCGCGATTATATGGCGAAATCGGGCTTCAGGACGGCGTTGCTCGGATTGTCGGGCGGCATCGATTCCACACTGGTCGCGATTCTCGCCGCCGGAGCTATTGGAGCGCATAACGTAACCTGCATCACCATGCCGAGCAGGTTTTCGAGCGACGGCTCGGTGAACGATTCGGTCGAACTGTGCCGCCGGGCCGGTATCCGGCTCGAGAGGCTCCCCATCGAAGTGCCTTTCAAAGCCTATCTCGACCTGCTCGCAGTGCCCTTCGCCGGAAAGCCTTTCGACCTGGCCGAGGAAAATCTGCAGGCGAGGATACGGGGAGCCCTTCTCATGGCCTGGTCGAACAAATTCGGCTCCCTCCTGCTCGCGACGGGAAACAAGAGCGAGCTGGCGGCCGGGTATTGCACGCTCTACGGTGACATGTGCGGCGCGCTCGCGCCCATCGGCGATCTCTACAAGACCGAGGTTTATGCACTCTGCGCATACCTGAACCGGGTCGCGGCCGCCGAAGGAAAGCCTGCCCCGATTCCCCTGCCGATCATCGAAAAGGCACCCAGCGCCGAACTGCGGCACGACCAGACCGACCAGGACAGTCTCCCTCCCTACGATGTCCTCGATGCCGTTTTGCGGCTTTATATCGAGGGGAACATGTCCGCGCAGGAGATCGAGGCCCGCGGCTTCGACTCCGCGCTTGTCGCGAGGATACTGTCGATGACAGCGCGCGCCGAGTACAAACGCCGCCAGGCCGCACCCGCCATAAAGGTTTCGGCGCGCGCCTTCGGCATCGGCCGCCGCCTGCCGCTGGCCCGCGCGATACACGAAACGCGGCGCTGAAATCGGGTCGCGCCTTTCGTTGACAACGCGTATGCCCCGGGATAGGCTTTATGCAATGTCATTGGAACGGTCCGGGAGGATCGCATGAAATCCGCAAAAGTCTTTGCAATGTGCTTCGCGCTGGCGATTTCGGCCGTTGCGGCTGGAGCGCAGACTCAGGCACAGGCACAGCCCGAAGTCAGCGGAAAGCAGGACATTGCGGTTTTCGCTCTCGGCTACTACGGTTGGGACATACCGGGCCAAGCTTTGGGCAGCATCGACACCGAAGTGCAGAAAGTGTTCGTCGATCTCGGGCGTTTCAATGTTTTCGGCGTCGAGCAGCGCCTCTCTTCCGGCGGTCTCAATCAATTCATAGCCACTCTGCGTGAAGTAAAATCCCAAACGATGACTTTGCCGGACAAATTTATCTTCGGCGAGGCTTTCCTCACGCAGGCCGAGTTCAACAGCCTCGCGGGCGCCTTCGTGGTCGCCGTTCCCGTCGTTACATGGTTCCAGACTGTATACAACACGAAAACCCTTCAATGGGAAACCGACATCACTACGTCGGTGACCATGATCGATGTGGCTGAAGGCGGGCAGGTTCTCGCGATCAAGAGTCTCAAGACTTCCGGTTCGGACAAAAACGACTACATGAAATCGGTCCGTTCGGCGATTTCGGGCATTCCTTTCCAGCTCGAATATGAAATCCGGACCATTCCGCAATTCCAGATCAAGACCAGGGTTTTGTCGGTGTCGGGTGACGGGATACGTTTCCAGCTCGGACAGGATATGGGGATCAGGAAGGGCGACGAATTCGCGCTCATGGGAACCGAAAACATCGGCGGCATACTCGAGGAAAGGGAATCCGGCCTCGTAGTGGTCAGGGAAGTCGGTCAAAGTTCTTCGTTCGGCCAAATTCTGTATTCGG